>NZ_QFRW01000324.1 GCF_003265355.1 Glycomyces dulcitolivorans
CCGCGCTTCGCGCGGGCCCGGCCCTTTGGTCTGCGTCCCCCAAGGTCGGGAGTGTCGGCGCGAAGGCGCCCCCGGTTCAACGATGGCGCGGGGGTACGACAGTTCGGGGGCCGGCGCCCCCGAGGTCGGGAGTGTCCGTTCGCGATCCCCCTGTTCAAGGGTGGCTCGGGGGTACGACAGTGCGGTTTCAGCCCAGCGTGGCCTGGGCTGCGAAGGACGGGTCGATGCGCATGGTGCGGCCGATGTGGCCGGCCCAGGCTCGGGCTCGGGAGAGCGGGTGGTCGGGGAACTGGCGGTCGAAGGCCGGGTCGTCGCCGCGGTGGAACGGGAGGCGGGTGCGCAGCTGCGGGTCGAAGGGGTGCGGCATGGCCCAGTCGGTCGGCATGCCGAGCTGCGCCATGAGGGTCGCCTCGCGCAGGCCGGTCATGCCCGATTCGGCGGCCGCGTACGTCAGCTGCGCGTACACGGGGGTCTTCGGGATCGTGTAGATCGCCAGGAACACCTGCCCGGCCGGCAGGCCCGGGTGCGGGACCTTGGCCACCTGGTAGACCACCGGCACCCCGGCGATGTCGTAGCGCTCCAGCTCGATCAGGCACCCGGCCTCGGCGTACATGCCCGCGAAGCCGCGCCGCAGCGCCCCGAGGTCGTGCATCCACGATGGCTCGAAGGCCTGGCCCTCGACGGCCTTGACCTCGATCTTGTCGTCGCTTCCGGGGTTGGCCCACGAGGCCGGGCCCGTCTGCTGGAGTCCGCTGGCGTCAAAGGTGATCGGCATCGCCGCAGCCTATGCGAGTCCGGTCCGTACGCGACCGGTCACGGCACACGTCCCACTTCCGCCCCCTCCGCCACAGGTGCGGCCCGCGCCCCACGCCGCCGGACGCGATCCCGAGAAGTCCTCAGTGGGTTGCTAGCCTGAGCTGATGACCACCGGCGACCAGCGCACGTTCACCATCGGCAAGGCCAACGGGCTTCCGCGCCAAGGTGCTGCGCCGCAACCGGAACCGACGCCCGCCAAGGGCCTGTCGCTCCAGGTCGAGGGCGCCGCGATCGCGGGCCCGCGCCTCCCGGAGAAGCCCGGGATCCGCCTGCGCCGCCTCGCCGGCGTCGCGATCTGGGCCCTGGTGCTCGTCCTCGCCGGCGTCGCCTCGTCGATCGTGGGCCTGTTCAAGATCTTCGGCGAGGGCCCCGACTGGTTCACGCCCGCGTTCATCTCCGTCGGCGTCGTGGGGATGCTCCTGGCGATGATGGCGTTCGCGACCGTGCGGTTCAAGGGCGTGCCCTGGATGTTCATGGCCGCCGCGACGGTGACCCTCCTGGCCGCCTTCGTGATGCTGCGCCTGGCCTGAGCGCCGACGAAAACGGGTCCCGATCGCTGTCAGTGTGGCGATCGCCACGTTGTCATTTTGGCGACATTCCCGTGCCGAGCAGGGGCGCTGAACAGTGGTTTGGACGTACTCTCGGAGCCCATGAACGACGCGCCCATCGGGATCTTCGACTCCGGTGTCGGAGGATTGACCGTCGCGCGGGCGATCAGCGAACTGCTGCCGGCCGAGCGACTCGTCTACGTCGGCGACACCGCCCATGTCCCGTACGGACCCAGGTCCATCGCCGAGGTCCGCAAGCTGTCCCTCGACGTCTGCGACCACCTGGTCCAACAGGAGGTCAAGGCGCTGGTGATCGCCTGCAACTCCGCCTCGGCGGCGAGCCTGGCCGACATCCGCGACCGCTACGACATCCCTGTCGTAGAGGTGATCCGGCCCGCCGTCCGCCGCGCCGTCTCGACGACGCGCACCGGCCGGGTCGGGGTGATCGGGACGGTCTCCACGATCTCCTCGGGCGCGTACCTCGACGCCTTCAACGCGGTCCCGGACGTCGAGGTGACCGCGGTCGCCTGCCCGGCGTTCGTGGATTTCGTGGAACGCGGTGTGACAACCGGCCGACAGCTCCTGGGCCTCGCCCAGGGGTACCTTGAGCCGCTACAGCAGTCCGACGTCGACACAGTCGTGTTGGGCTGCACTCACTATCCGCTGCTATCGGGACTCATAGGCCTGGTGATGGGAGAGGACGTGGCACTGGTGAACTCCGCAAGCGAGTGCGCCCGCGAACTCTACCGCGTGCTGACCAAGCGCGACATGCTGACCGCCAGGACCGACCCGCCCGCGCACCGGTTCCTCGCCACGGGGGACCCGGAGGCGTTCACCAGGACCTCCCAGAGGTTCCTGGGGAACCTGTTCCCGAGCGCGGCGGCAGCCGTACTGGACAAGGTGTGATCTGCCATGAAACTCACGGTCATCGGATGCGCCGGCTCGTTCCCGGCGCCCGACACGCCCTGCTCGGCCTACCTGGTCGAGGCGGGGGGCTTCCGGCTGCTGATCGACTTCGGCACCGGCTCGCTCGGTGAGCTCCAGAAGCACGTCGACCCGCACCTGATCGACGCGGTCATCGTCACCCACCTCCACGCCGACCACTTCTTCGACGCGTGCGCGTACGCCGTCATGCGCCGCTACGCGCCCGACGGCCCCAAGCACCCGGTCCCCATGTACGGGCCCACCGGGGTCGGCGAGCGCATCGTCGCCGCCTACGGCGGCCAGGGCGAGCTGTGCCACCCGTCGCTGCGCGACGTCTACGACTTCCGCGAGCTGTCCACCGGGACCTTCGAGCTCGGCCCGCTCACCGTCACCGTCGACCGGGTCGCGCACCCGGTGGAGACCTACGGCGTCCGCGTCGAGCACGCCGGCTCGTCCCTCGCGTACACCTCCGACTCCGGCCCCTGCCAGGCCCTGGAGTCCCTTGCCGCGCATTGCGACGTGTTCCTCGCCGAGGCCTCCTACCTTGAGGGCGTGGAGAATCCGAAGGACGTCCACCTCACCGGCAAGGAGGCCGCGGAGTACGCGACCAAGACCGGGGCCGGGCGCCTGCTGCTCACCCACCTGGTCGAGCCGTGGAACTCCCGCGAGGCGACCCTCGCCGAGGCGAAGGCCGCCTACACCGGCCCCGTCGACGTCGTCCGACCCGGGCAGGTCTTCGAGTTCTGAGCGGGCCGCGACGGTCCTCTGAGGCCGCTTTGGCACGTTTCCGGGATACCGCCGTTGCACGCGCGCCGTAGCGTCGAAGGATGTCGAGCGACGCCAACCCCCAGTACCAGCAGTACCCGGGACCGCCCAGCGGCCCGGCGTACGGCAGCCCTCCTGCGCAGCAGCCCCCGCCGGGCGCGTACCAGCCGGCCCAGCAGCCGGTGCCGTACGTCGAGCCCGGCGCCCCCTACCCCCAGCAGGGCGGAGGCGGCCAGCCGCCGTACCTCCCGCCGGGCGCGTACGTCCCGGTCCCGCCGCCCCCGCCCCGCGGCGGCCGCGGCGCGAAGGTCGCCGTCGCTGCGATCCTCTCGGTGGTGCTCATCGCCGCCGTCGGCGCGGTCGTGCTCTTCAAGTTCGTCCTCAAGGGCGGACCCGACCCGGCCGAGAGCTTTCCCTCGACCGCGGCCATGTACGTCGAGTTCAACCTCGACCCGTCGTTCGACCAGACCCCCAAACTCCTTGAGCACCTCTCCAAGTTCGAGGACCTCGACTACGACTCCACCGACGACATCCTGGCCGACCTCCTCGAAGAGTCCGGCCTCGAAGGCGTCGACGCCGAGGAGGACCTCTCGTCCTGGCTCGGCAACCGCCACGGCCTCGCCATGTGGGACTTCAACGGGCAGCCCTACGCGGTCGTGAGCCTCGCCAGCACCGACTCGGGGAAGGCCGAGGACGGCCTCGCGAAGATCCGCGCCGCCGCCGGCGTCCAAGAGGACCAGATGGCCTACACCGTCGAGGACGACCACGTCCTCATGGTCGTGGGCGAGACCGGCGCGGCCGACGCGCTCGACGCCGCGAAGAGCGAGGCCGGCTCCAGCCCGCTCTCCGCCTCCTCCGGCTACGAGGAGGCCCGCTCCTGGCTCGACGGCGACCAGCTCGCCGTCTACTGGGTCGACATCGACGGCATCGCCCAGCTCGCCGACATGGCCCCCGCGGACTTCGAGCAGCTCTCCCAGCTCTACTCCGGGCAGCTCATCGCCGGCTTCTCCGCCTTCGACGACGGCTTCGAACTCTCCTACCGGCACTTCGGCAGCGAGGACGACCCCTGGACCGGCTCCGAGGACCTCCTCGCCGGCATGGGCGACCTGCCCGCCGCCGACTTCGCCGCCACCGCCCACGTCCCCGAGAACATCGGCGAGATCGCCGAAGAGGCGCTCGGCGCCTACGGCCTGCTCTACGGCGGCGAGGTCACGGCCGAACCCGCCGAACCGGCCCTCGACCCCCTCACCGCCGACGAGTACGCCGAATACCTCGAACTGGAGGCCGGCTACTACGCCGGGACCCTCACCGCCGAGCAGGAGTCCCGCTACCTCGACCTCGAGAACCGGTACTGGACCGCGGGCACCGAAGAGGACCCCTGGGTCGACGACTACGACTACGGACCCACCGAGGAGGAGGTCCAGGCGATGGTCACCGAGTTCACCGACCTCCTCGCGGGCGCCGACCTCAGCTTCGCCGGGGACTTCTCCGCCGACGAGGGCGTCAGCCCCGAGTCCATGCTCCTGTCCGCGCACCTCGCCGAGGACCGCGCCGCCGACCTCCAGGCGCTCGTCGAGGAGCTCGTCGCCGAAGAGGGCGGCACCCTCCCCGAGGGCATCACGTCCGAAGGCTCCGAGATCTCCTACACCGGCAGCGAGACCGCCTCCGGGACCCTCTCCGAGGACCCCCGCTTCAGCGACTTCGCCGCCGCCGCGCCCGACCGGTCCGCCGCCGCGGTCTGGATCGACTTCGCCGCGGCCGCCGAGACCTTCCCGGAGGACTTCGAAGGCGCCCAGGCACTCTCGGCCTTCGCGTGGGCCCACGGCTCCGACAACGGCGACGGCACCGGCGTCCTGCGCCTGTACCTGACGGATTAAGACGCAGCCTGCGGGATCGGTCGCGCTACGCTCGACAGCGTGACCGATCCCGCACTGCACCCGCTGGCCAAGCGCTGGCCGTCCGCGGAGCGGCTCGTCGCCGAACCCGGCTCGACGCGCAGCCCCTTCCAGCGCGACCGCGCCCGCCTCCTGCACTCGGCGGGATTCCGGCGCCTCGCCGACAAGACCCAGGTGCACACCGCCGGCACCGCCGACTTCCTGCGGACCCGCCTGACCCACTCCCTGGAGGTCGCGCAGATCTCCCGCGAGCTCGGCTCGGCCCTCGGCTGCGACCCCGACGTCGCCGACGTCGCGGGCCTCGCCCACGACCTCGGCCACCCGCCGTTCGGCCACAACGGCGAGGACGCCCTCCACGAGGTCGCCGGCCCCTGCGGCGGCTACGAGGGCAACGCCCAGACGCTCCGCGTCGTCAGCCGCCTCGAAGCGAAGGCCCTCGACACCGAGGGGAACTCCGTCGGCCTCAACCTCACCCGCGCCTCCCTCGACGCGATGTGCAAGTACCCGTGGGCCGCCAGCGAAGGCGTGCGGAAATTCGGCGTCTACGAGGACGACCGGGCGGTCTTCGACTGGTTCCGCGGCGGCGCCCCCGAAGGCGCCAAATGCCTTGAGGCCCAGGTCATGGACTGGTCCGACGACGTCGCCTACTCGGTGCACGACGTCGAGGACGGCATCTACGGCGAGTACATCAACCTCGCGAAGCTCATGGACGACGCGAGCGAGCAGGCCGCCGTGTGCGAGGGCGCCGCGGGCCGCTACTGCGACGACTCCACCGCGGTCCTCGGCGAGGCCCTCCAGGAGCTCCTGCGCGACCCGTCGATCGTGCGCCTGCACGACTACGACGGCTCGTTCCGCGCCCAGGTCGCCCTCAAGGACTTCACCTCGAACACGGTGGGCCGCTTCGTGAAGGCCGCCGCGAAGGCCACCCGCGACCAGTTCGGCGACGGCCAGCTGCGCCGCTACGACGCCGACCTGGTGATCCCCGAGGAGGAGCGGATCACGTGCGCGCTCCTCAAGGGCATCGCGTGGCGCTACGTCATGCAGCCGCGCACCTCGGCGTCCTGGTACACGCGCCAGCGGGAGATCCTCCACGACCTCGTCGCGGTCCTGTGCGACCGCGGCTCGGACTCGCTGGAGCCGATGTTCGCCGAGGCCTACGACACCGCCTCGGACGACGCGGCGCGGCTGCGCGCGGTCGTCGACCAGGTCGCCTCGCTCACCGACACGTCGGCGGAGGCCTGGCACCGGCGCCTCACGCGCTGATCTTGCGGAACTCCAGGTCGAAGATGTCGCGCCCGGCCTTGACGCCGCGGCGCTCGAACTTGGTCACCGGACGCCGGTCCGGCCGGGGCGCGAAGCCCTCGGCGGTGTTCTCCAGCGCCGGCTCGGCCGTGAGCACTTCGAGCATCTGCTCGGCGTAGTCGGCGATGTCGGTGGCGCAGTGGATGATCCCGCCCGGGCGCAGCAGTCCGGCCATGGTCGCCACGTGCTCGGCCTGGATGATCCGGCGCTTGTGGTGGCGCTTCTTGGGCCACGGGTCGGGGAAGTACACCCGGACCTCGTCGAGCGACCCGGGCGCGATGCCGTGCCACAGCAGCGGCAGGGCGTCGCCCTGGTAGATCCGCACGTTGTCGAGCCCGCGCGCCTCGGCCCGGTCCATGAGGTCGGCGATGCCCTGCGGGTAGACCTCGACGGCGAGGAGGTCCCGGTCGCGGTCGGCGTCGCCCATCGCGGCGGCGGCCTCGCCGTTGCCCGACCCGATCTCCAGGATCACGGGCGCGGTGCGGCCGAACAGCTTCGCGAAGTCGACCAGGCCGTCCTCGGGCGTCCACTCCACGCCGTAGCGCGGCCACAGGCGCGCGAACGCCTCGTCGTGGCGGGGCTTGTTGCGGCCCTGGCGGAAGTTGAACGTCAGGATGTGGCGGTGCTGCGGTTCCTCATCAGGCATAACCGCGCAAGTCTAGCCGCAGCACCGCTGTGACCTCGATCAGCGTTCGAGCTTGGCCGGGGCCTCGTACGAGCGCCCGCGCACGCCCGTGGGGCCCTCGGAGCCCCGGCGGTCGGGCCGCGGCGGCGGCACCGGGTCGTCGTCCTCGCCGAACAGGAACGACTCGCGGGTGTCCTCCTCGACGTAGTCGCCGTCGGGCTGCTCGGGCACGTACGTCGGCGGACCGACCTCCTCGTGCTCGGGCTCGGCCGTGAGCATCGCCTTGGGGCGGCGCTGCGGCCGCAGCCGCTTCGCGCGCTCGCGCAGGAACCACACGTACCCGCCGAGGGCCGCGGTCGAGACGCCCGCGCCGATCCAGAACCCGGGGCCGGCGACGCCGACGCCCACGAGCTCGATGGTGGTCAGCGCGATGAGCACGTAGAGGATGCGGCGATGGCGGCGCCTCCACCATTCGGCGCGCATCTGCCGGAGCCTGGCCTGCTCGTGCATTTCGGGGTCCTCGCCGGTCAACGACTGGTCGGTCTCCAACCGTACCGAGTCCCCGCGGCGCGTGCCGCGCCGCTCCCACCCGCGCGTGCCCGGACGGCGCTGAGATCGTTGGGAGGCAAGCATTTCGTCGAGCGATGCGTCCGTTTCGCCCTGGTCTGGAGACCCCGCTTCGGGACTGAGCGGGACGGTCCGGTGCGAGGCGGGACGCGAGGGCCGGTGCCCCTCGCGGTCGAGCACGCGCGCGTCGGAGGTGGAGCGGTCCTCGATCATCCGCTCGTCGGGGTCGTACCGGCGGACCAGGGCCGGGGTCAGGGCCAGCAGGGCGGTTCCGACCAGAAGCGCCAGCAGTACCGATGCGGGCATCGCTCACCTCCTTGCGTTGTTCGCGTCACAGTTTGCGTTCCCCCACGGTACGCATTGCCCTGACGTATTTCCGACAGATGCCTGGAACCCGGGCGTGAAGTCCCAATACCATCACACATGGTCACAATCGCATCACAATTCACGACTATGACGGGTTTTTGCCCTAAACTCCGAGGAATGTCCCGTTCGCTGCACCGCCCATTTCGACGCGGCGGGCGCAACCGGAGGCCGACTCGATCGTTAACCCAAGGGAGACAGCGAGAACTCCTCCAATCCAGTCGACCGACCCGCCCGACAGAGCGACGCCTCCGAGCCCCCCGATCGTACGAGCTCGGCGCAACCAGGAAGGAGCACCGGCGCACGATGCCCGAGACCGTACCCGCCGGCGATCCCCGCGGCCTAGGACCCGACGCCGCCCCTGACCCCGACGACACCCCCGCGACCCGCTCCGACCCCGAGCTCATCGCCGCCACCCGCCGCGGCGACACCACCGCGTACGCCGTCCTCTACGAGCGCCACGTCCACGCCGCCCGCCGCCTCTCGCGCATCCTCTCCCGCGACCCCGCCGGCGCCGACGACCTCGTCTCCGAGACCTTCGCCAAACTCCTCCACACCTTCCGCGAAGGCGGCGGCCCCGACCTCGCCTTCCGGCCCTACATGCTCCAGACCCTCCGCAACACCTTCTACGACCGCGTCCGCCGCGACAAGAAGGTCGAGTTCACCGACGACCTCTCGCCCCACGACTCCGGCGAGATCTACGTCGACCCCGCAGTCGAGGGCCAGGAGCGCCGCTACGCCGCCCTCGCCTTCGGGAAGCTCCCCGAGCGCTGGCGGATGGTCCTGTGGCACACCGAGGTCGAGGAGGACTCCCCGGCCAAGATCGCCACGATGCTCGGCATGACCCCGAACGGGGTCTCCGCGCTCGCCTACCGCGCCCGCGAGAAGCTCCGCCAGAACTACCTCACCGAGCACGCCGCCGACTCGCCCCGCGAGGAGTGCCGCTGGACGGTCGACCGGCTCGGCGCGCGCGTGCGCGGCAAGCTCGGCGAGCGCGACGTTCAGAAGGTCGACGATCACCTCGACTCGTGCGTCACCTGCAACCTGCTGTTCGCGGAGCTGACGGAGCTGAACTCCGGCCTGCGCGGCGTCGTCGCCGGGGTGTTCCTCGGCGGGGCCGCGGCTCCGTATCTCGCGGCCGGCGCCGTCTCGGCCGCCGGGCTCGCGGTCGGCGGGTTCTTCGCGTTCATCGGCGCGCCGTTCATCGCGGTCGCCAACTGGATCCGCCGGATCGTGCAACAGCTGGGCACCAAGGGCTCCATCGCCACCGGCACCGCCGTCGCGGTGACCGCGGCCGTCGTCCTCGTCGCGCTCAACCTGGGCGAGGAGGAGGAAGAACCGCAGGCCGCGCCCGACGACTCCACGGTCTCCGAGCCCGCCGAACCCGGCGACGAACCCGCCGAAGAGGACCCGGCCGACCCCGACGACCCTGCTCCCGAGGACCCGCTCGACCCGGCGCCCGAACCCGACCCCGAGGACCCGGCCGCCGAGCCCGAGCCGGGCGCCGAGCCCGCCTCGTACGGGATCGCCCACGGCCTCGGCACCAGCGGCCTCGTCGCGGGCGGCGAAGCGGTCCTGCCGATCCGCCTCGAAGCGCCCGAGAACTCCGGCGGCGGCTATGCGCCGCGGACCGAGCGGGCCGCCGAGTCGGCGACCGTGGGCCACGGCCAGGCCGCCGCGACCGACCGCGTCCTGCTCGACATCGTCTTCCCCGAGGGCGTCACCCTCGCCTCCGAGACCGCCGAACCCGGCTGGACCTGCGTCGAGGGCGAGACCGTGCAGTGCTCGATCGCGCAGATGCCGAGCCCCGCGGAAGCGAACGTGCACATCAGGATCGGCGAGGACGTCAGCGGCTACCAGACCTTCGAGGTCACCGTGGACGGTCCGGGGATCTCCGGCACGACCTCGCTCCAGGTCCCGATCGCCCCGGCCGGGAGCACGGTCGGCTACGCCAGCCTCGACGCCACGGGCGTCACCGCCTCCGGGAACACGTGGATGACCTGCTCGATCCCCGGCTGCCGCGAGGCCGCGCTCCTGGGCGCGGGCGACCGCTGGCCGATGAAGGCGTACAAGCCCGACGACGCGCCCGCCGGACGCGAGGGCGAGGCCGCCTCCGGCGCGGTCCTCGACGTGCCCGGCGGCGCCGAGGTCCAGTGGGCGGGCCTGTACTGGGCCGGCGTCCACGAGGACCTGCCGACCGACGTGTCCCTGTACGGCCCCGGCGGGTCCTGGACCTCGCTGTCGGCCGACGCCACGACCGACACGAGTCCGGGCGTGCAGGCCTTCGCCGACGTCACCGACCTCGTCTCCGGCGGCGGCGAGTACTGGGTCGCCACCGACAACCACCGGCTCCCGACCTCGGCGTGCAAGGCCTGGCCGATCGACGCGAGCGCGCACTGCCTCGAACCGCACTGGGCCGGGTGGTCGCTCACCGTCGTCTACGCCGAGCCCGGCGCCGACGCCCGCGAGGTCGCCGTCTACGACGGCGCGGCCGCCGCGGACACCGAGATCGAGGTGGAGGGCGGCGGCGAGGTCGACATCGCCGCGACCCTGTGGGGCGGCTCCGGGTACCTGCGCGGCGACGACCTCACCGCGGGCGGCCAGAGCCTCGGCGAGCCCGCCACCTGCCATGCGGGCGGCGCGGTGAACAACCCGGACTGGTACGCCTTCGGCGTCGACGTGCGCGTCCACAGCGCCCACACCGGCGAGGAGGCCGTGATCCGCTTCGAACGCGGCGACGACCCGTTCATCGTCGGCGTCGTCGCGGTCGCCCAGCCGCCCGTCGCCTCCTAGATCCACCCGTTCGACGGTCCCCGAAACGCCCCGCTGCGGGTATCCTGGGCGCTGATGACCACCACCGGAACCCCTGCGCCCGCGGGCCTCGTCGCGCGAGGCATCGGGCTGCTCAAGCGCCACTCGGGCGAACTCGTCGGCTTCCTCGGCGTCGGCGGCGTCGCCTACGTGGTCGACGCCGGCCTGTTCAACCTGCTGTACATCGGCTACGACTGGTCCTACTGGTACGCGAAGATCCTCTCCGGGGTCGTGGCGATGACCCTCGCGTTCTTCGGGAACCGGCACTGGACGTGGCGCGAGCGCCGCGGCAGCGCCGCCGCGCACCGCCAGTACGCGCTCTACTTCTTCTTCAACGGCATCGGGCTGCTCATCGCCATGGGCTGCCTGTGGGTCAACAGCCGCCTCGCCGAGGTCTGGCCCCACATCTTCGACACGAAGATCGCGGTGAACGTCGCGGCCATGGTCTTCGGCGTCGGCATCGCCTCGGTGTTCCGCTTCTTCGCCTACCGCACCTGGGTGTTCCGGCGCGCGCCGCAGCTCCAGGAGCCCGCGGCCGAGACCGTCTAGGACGCAAGCGAAAAGGCCCGCACCGGTCCGGTGCGGGCCTTCCACGTGTCAGGGCCTAGGAGCCGTCGCCCTCGCCGGAGCGGCGGGTGCGGTCGTCCTCGGCGAGCTGGTAGAGCAGCGCCTTGGTCTTGTCGACCTTCGGGACGTCGATCAGGTTGATCTCGCCGTCGTCGGAGGCGGAGTCGATGTTCATGTCGCCGAAGCCGAAGATCCGCTCCCAGACGTTCTGGGTGTACGAGACCGTGTTGACGCGGGCGAGCGGGATGTGGCGGCTCTCGCGGGTCACGAGGCCTTCGCGCCACATGATGCGCTGGTCGGTGATGACGTAGTGGGTCGAGCGCCAGCGGATCCACGGGATCACGGACAGCCAGACCAGGAGGGCGAGGGTGATGACGACCTCGGCGAGGATCAGCCAGATCTTCCCGTCCCATTCGAGTTGGGCGGTGTACGTGATCGCGATGGCGCCGATCGCCAGGAAGACCACGAACCACAGGACCGGGGCGATGCCTTCCTTCCAGTGCGGGCGGGTGTGGAGCTTGACAACCTCGCCGCGGGCGAGCTGGTCGTCGGGATATCCCACTGCGGACCTCCAGGAGTGAGAAACGGGCGGGGGCGGTACGAATGTTCAAAAGCACAGTACAACACTTCGTCACCGGCCTCTTGCCCACGATTGCGCGCACTACCGCGCAGAGCGCCGGCATTGCGCCCTAAGGCACCCAGCCGTTCTTCGCCGCGTGCCAGCCGAGCTGGATGCGGGTGTCCACATCGGCCAGGTCCATGAGCTCGCGGACCCGCCGCTGCACGGTGCGCAGCCCGATGCCCAGTTTGGACGCGATGGACTGGTCGGTGAGGCCCGCGATGAGCAGCCCGAGGAGCACCGCGTCGTCCTCGGCGATGCGGACGCCGTCTGAGGCCGCGCTGGTCGCGGGGATCCCGCTGGACCACAGCTGCTCGAACAGGGTGCACGCGAGTTCGGCGATCGACCGGTTCGCGGTGACGATGGCGCGCGGCCGGCCTTCGCCGGGCTCCTCCATGACGATGGTCCGCTCGTCGACGACGAGGAGCTTGAGCGGCAGGCGCTTGGCGAACCGGACCTCGTCGCCGGAGGCGAGGGCGTGCTGGAGGTACTCGGCGTACGGGTCGATGTCGAGGATGGTGCGGTCGAACAGGATCTTGTGGCAGACGCCGCGGGCCTGGAGGTCCTGGTGCAGCCGGTCCTCGGGGACCGGCAGGACCATGGGCGGCCTGACGAAGGTGCGCAGGGAGTGCTCGGCGCCGGCCTTGAGCTGGCGGAGCCGGGAGCGGATCGCGACGGCGCCGGTGACGACCTCCCAGTCGCCGCTCGCGCCGGTGCCGGGTCCGGCGCGGTGGATCTCCAGGAGTTCGCGCAGCGCCTCGTACTCGCCGAGGACCTCGCCGAGCTGGGAGGCGATGCGCCCGCCGAGGACGGCGTCGGGGCCGACGGCGCGGAAGCGCGAGTCGGCGACCATCGTCGCGAAGCCCTCGTCGACGAGCCTTGCCAGGACGGTGCGGACGTGCTCGATGGAGTGCCCGGAGTCGGCCGCGAGCTGCGCGACCGTGGCGTCGGAGCGCGACAGCAGGAGCCGGTAGAGCCCCTCGACGTCAGGATCGAGCCCGGTCGCGCCCGGCGGCTGCCGGGCCGGCCGGGTGTCGAGATGCTCGCTCGTCTGGTCGGTCAATCGCCACTCCTCGGATCGGCCTAGTTTCACGCCCGCGGCCGCAGGTGGACGACGTCGCCGGCGGCGACCGTCTCCACCGGACCGTCGCCGGGGTCCACGCGCAGGCGGCCGTCGGCGTCGATGCCGACGGCTCGGCCGGTCAGGTTGCGGCCGTTCGGGAACGATACCGCGACCTGGCGCCCCAGCGTGTCGGAGTTTCGCTCCCAGCGCTCGATGACCGGGCCCGGGCCCTGCTCCTGCCAGGTGCGGTACACGGCCGCGACGTGCGCGAGGAACGCCGCCGCGATCTGTTCCCGGTCGAGCGTCGAGGCCCCGGCGACCAGCAGCGAGGTCGCCTCCGGGACCGGCAGCTCCTCGGCCGTCAGCGACACGTTCAGTCCAGCGCCGACGATGACCGCGTTCCCTTCGGCCTGCGCGAGGATGCCGCAGACCTTCTTGCCGCCGATGAGGACATCGTTGGGCCACTTGAGCTTCGCCTTCACCCCGCACACCGCGTGCAGGGCCTCTTCGAGCGCGACGGCGGTCGCGATGCTCAGCGTCCCCCACAGCTCCCTCGGCAGGGTCGGGCGCAGCAGGAACGACATCATCAGGCTCGCCCGCGCCGGGCTCTCCCACCGCCGGTCCAGCCGCCCGCGCCCGCTCACCTGCTCCTCGGCGATCAGCACCCGGCCCTCCCCGGCCCCGTGCCTGGCCGCCTCGGCGAGGTCCGCATTCGTCGAACCCGTGACCCCGACCACGTCCAACTCGGTCCAGAAGTCGGACTTCTCCGACAACAGCGACCAGAGGACGTGCCGGTCCAGTGGCTTTCTCATCGGTGTGTCCACGCGCATAGCGTAACCACTCAAGCAGTCGATACGATCCGAAGCGTGACCGACATCGACTTCCACACGACCGCCGGGCGGCTCGCCGACCTGGCCGAGCGCCTCTCCGAATCGGCCACCGGGAACCCCCGGGCGATCGAGAAGCAGCACGAGAAGGGCAAGCGCACCGCGCGCGAGCGCCTGGAGGAACTGCTCGACGAAGGGTCGTTCGTCGAACTCGACAGTCTCCGGCGCCACCACTCGACCAGCTTCGGCATGGAGGCCAACCGGCCCTACGGCGACGGCGTCGTCACCGGCTACGGCACGATCGAGGGCCGCGAGGTGTGCGTGTTCGCGCAGGACTTCACCGTCCTCGGCGGGTCCCTCGGGCAGGTCTCGGGCGAGAAGATCACGAAGATCCAGGAGCTGGCGCTGCGCACCGGCCGCCCGATCATCGGGATCTCCGACTCCGGCGGGGCCCGCATCCAGGAGGGCGTCGCCTCCCTCGGCGGGTACGCCGAGATCTTCTTCCGCAACGTCCGGGCCTCGGGCGTGATCCCGCAGATCTCGCTCATCATGGGCCCGTGCGCGGGCGGCGCGGTGTACTCGCCCGCGATCACCGACTTCACGGTCATGGTCGACCAGACCAGCCACATGTTCATCACCGGGCCCGACGTGGTCCGCGCGGTGACCGGCGAGGACGTCGGCATGGAGGAGCTCGGCGGGGCCCGCACCCACAACGCGGTGGCCGGCAACGCCCACTACCTCGCCTCGGACGAGTCCGACGCGCTCGAATACGTCAAGCACCTGCTGTCGTACCTGCCGTCGAACAACCTCGACGAGCCCCCGGCCTACGAGTCCAAGGACTTCGAGCTCGACCTGACCGCCGACGACCTCGCGCTGGACACGGTCATCCCCAACTCCGCGAACCAGCCGTACGACATGCACAAGGTCGTGGAGTCGGTGCTCGACGACGGCGAGTTCCTGGAGACCCAGTCGCTGTTCGCGAAGAACATCCTCACCGGGTTCGGGCGCCTCGACGGCAAGCCGGTCGGCGTCGTCGCCAACCAGCCGATGCACTTCGCCGGCTGCCTCGACATCGACGCCTCGGAGAAGGCCGCGCGGTTCATCCGCTTCTGCGACGCCTTCAACATCCCGATCATCTCCTTCGTCGACGTCCCGGGCTTCCTGCCGGGCACCTCGCAGGAGCACGACGGGATCATCCGCCGCGGCGCGAAGCTCATCTACGCGTACGCCGAGGCCACCGTCCCCAAGCTCACCGTCGTCTGCCGCAAGGACTACGGCGGCGCGTACTGCGTCATGGGCTCCAAGGGCGTCGGCGCCGACCTGTGCCTGGCCTGGCCGACCGCCGAGATCGCCGTCATGGGCTCCCAGGGCGCGGTCAACATCCTCTACCGCCGCGAGCTCGCCAAGGCCGACGACGAGCAGGCCACGCGCGCCGAGCTCATGTCCGAGTACGAGGAGAAGCTGAACAACCCGTACGTCGCCGCCGAGCTGGGCCTCATCGACGCCGTCATCCAGCCGCGCGAGACCCGCGCGCAGCTCGTGCGCGGCCTGCGCATGAACGCGTCCAAGCGCGACGAGCTGCCCGCCAAGAAGCACGGCAACATCCCCCTGTAGACGGGAAGCGGGGCGGCGCGGCGGGGCCGCGCCGCCTCCGCTCCCATCCCAAGAGTCCGATCCGGGTACCGTCTTATACAGCTGGGGGAAGCGGGACGAAATGTCCCACCGGATATTGGGAGTGTGGGCGATGACACCAATCGGAGGAATGCTTCCCGGACTGCCGTCCCGGCGGTACGCGATCCTCATCGACGTCGGCTACCTCTACGCGGCCGCGGCGGAACTCCTCCTCGACGCCACCTCAAGGCGCGACTACCGGGTCGACGCCGAGAAGCTCATCAAGTCCCTCATCGAACGCGCCGCGATCCGCCTCTCCGACGGCGAGCTGCTGCGCCTCTACTGGTTCGACGCCGCCCGCGACCGCGTCCCCACCGTCGACCAGCGCGTCATCGCGAACATGGACTACGTCAAGGTCCGCCTCGGCAACCTCAACTCCCGCGGGCAGCAGAAGGGCGTCGACGCGCAGATCCGCTCCGACCTGGAGCTCCTGGCCCGGCACCGGGCCATACACGAAGCGATTCTTCTTGCCGGCGACGAGGACATGGTCCCCGCCGTCGAGGTCGCCCAGGCCTACGGCGTCCGCGTGCACCTCTGGGGCGTCGAGCCCCCGTACGGCACCAACCAGGCCGAACGCCTCGTCTGGGAGTCCGACACCGTCGAGACCATCGAGTCCGAAGAGCTCAAGGCCTACTTCACGAAAAGCGGGACCGCCGCCGCGGCCACCCACGGCATGGTCGGCGCCCCCATGGCGCAGCCCGAGCCGCGCGTGCCCAACCCCGCCGTCGTCTTCGGGACCCGCCAGTCCGTGGCCGTCACCATGACCGCCGCCGACGCGCTCGCGCAGGCCGAGTCCGCCCGGCCCAAGTTCGTGCGCACGACGCAGACCGGCGAGAAGCTCGACCCCGAGACCGTCCGCTCCATCGGCGAGTACGTCGGCCACAAATGGCTCCTGACCAGGGGCGCCGACAACATAGCGGATCTCCTGCCGGGCCCGCAGCTGCCCACCGTCATCGACAAGGAGCTGCTAGTAGAAGCCGAGAAGGAACTCGGATACTCTCTACGCGACCACCCCGAAGCGCGGATCTGGGTCCGCGACGGGTTCTGGGAGCGGGTGCACCGCGAGTTCGATTTCGACGAGGAGTAGCGCGATGGGTCTGGAACTCAGGGTCGTCCGAGGCAACCCGACCGACGAGGAGCTGGCCGCGCTGGTCGGCCTCATCACGGCCCTGCCGCGGCCGGTCGAGGAGTCCGAGGCGCCGCGGCGCCGCGCCGCCTGGACCAGCCCCGGCCTGAAGCTGCGCATCCGCCGCTCCTGGCGCGACACCGCCGTCCCCGCCCGCCGCGGGATGGACCGTTGAGCAGGCCTTTCGTTCTCGCCTCGCAGTCCCCGGCCCGCCGCGAACTGCTCAAGGCCGCCGGCATCGAGCCGCTCGTCATCGTCTCCGGCGTCGACGAGAGCCAGGTCATGGGCCACGACCCGGCCGAGCTCGCCAGCGCTCTCGCCGAACTCAAGGCGCAGGCCGTCCTCGACCAGGTCAGCCACGGGTCCCTGGTCCTCGGCTGCGACTCCGTGCTCCACTTCGGACACGAGATCCTCGGCAAGCCCGAAGGCCCCGAGGAGGCCACCTCGCGCTGGAAGCGCATGCGCGGCAACTCCGGGACCCTCTACACCGGGCACTGCCTCATCGACACCGAGGCCGACCGCCAGATCGTGCGCGCCTCCGCCACCGAGGTCCACTTCGCCGAGGTCTCCGACGAGGAGATCGCCGCGTACGTCGCCACGGGCGAGCCGCTCCACGTCGCCGGGTCCTTCACCCTCGACGGCTACGGCTCGGCCTTCATCGACCGCATCGAAGGCGACCCCGGTACCGTGATCGGCCTGTCGATGCCCTTGCTGCGCAACATGCTCGGCGAACTGGAGATCGCCCTCCACCAGCTCTGGAGGTAACTCCGCGGCCACCCGCCGCCGGCGGGTCTTCGTCGCCTCGTGCACGTCCACGGCCTCCAGCTGCCAGCGCCGGGCCGCCTCCAGCGTGAACGCCCGGCCGTCCTCGACGTGCGCCAAGGCGACCGCCGCGGCCCGATCCGGGTCGGGCTCCAGGAGGGCGGCGAGGAGTTCGACGTGCTCTTCGCGCTGGCGGACGGGGTCGCGTTCGACGGTGAGGTGGAAGACCCACCGCATCCGCGCTTCGAGCGGCTCCATTATCTGCGCGAGGAGCGGGTTCTTCGCTGCGGCGACGAGTTCGCGGTGGAAGGCGGCGTTCGCCTCGGTGCGCGATTCGGGGTCGGCGCGGGGGAGGACGCACTCCTTTAGCAGGAGCAGGTCCGCGGGTCCGGCGTTGGCGGCGGCGAGGCGCGCGGCGACCGGTTCGAGGCCGGCGCGCACGTCGAAGAGGTCGGCGATGTCCTTCGGGGTGGGGACGGTGACGATGCTGCCCTGTCCGGGGACGGCGGTGACGAGGCCGTCGGCGGCGAGGCGCTGGAGGGCCTCGCGCAGGGGGATGCGGGAGACCTCGAACTCGGCGGCGAGGTCGCGCTCGATGAGCCGCGCGCCCGGGCGCAGCCCGACGGTGACGATGCGCTCGCGAAGCGCCCGGTATACCTGGTCGGCTCTGCTCATGTCGCTCCCTCTGCGGCCCCCGGTGGACGGAAACCCGTCTAAGGTATACCGTCGATATTAATGGTATACCGCTAATGGCGGACCTGACGGGGAAAGGATCGAGACATGACCGACCTGCTGCTGCGCGACGTCCGGCTCTGGGGCCGCGAGGGACGCGCCGACCTGCTCGTCCAGGACGGCCGCATCGCCGCCATCGGCGACTCCCTCCGCGAGGACGGCGCGCACGTCGAGGACCTCGGCGGCGCCGTCGTCATCCCCGGCCTGGTCGACTCCCACGCCCACGTCGACAAGACCCTCTGGGGCGGCCCCTGGGTCCCGCGCACCGCCGGGCCCGGCCTCGCCGCCGCCATCGCCTACGGGCGCGACCGCCGCGCCGAGTTCGGCGTCCCCAACCCCGACTACATCACCGCGCTCCTGACCAACATGGTCGTCTCCGGCACCACCCACGCCCGCTCGCACGTCGACGTGGACCCCGGCATCGGCATCGGCGCGGTCGACGCCGTCCTCGAAGCGGTCGAGCGCCTCGCGGGCCGCATCGACGTCGAGCTGGTCGCCTTCCCGCAGACCGGCATCCTCGTCAGCCCCGGCACCTCCGAGCTCCTGGAGGAGGCCCTCAAGGCCGGCGTGAAGTCCATCGGCGGCATCGACCCCGCCGGGTTCGACCTCGACGCCGAGACCCACCTCGACCTCGTCTTCGCGCTCGCCGCCCAGTACGGCGCCGAGATCGACATCCACCTCCACGACGGCGGCGACCTCGGCGTCCGCGAGTTCGACCTGATCATCGAGCGCACCCGCGCCCTCGGCTACGCCGGCAAGGTCGTCATCAGCCACGCCTTCGCGCTCTGCGACGCCGACGACGCCACCCGCGAGCGCCTCATCGCCGACCTCGCCGAACTCAAGATCGGCCTGACCTCGGTGGCGCCCAAGAAGATCCTGCCGCTGCGCGAACTCGACGCCGCCGGGGTGACCATGGGCATCGGCAACGACGGCGTGCGGGACCTGTGGAGCCCCTACGGCACCGGCGACATGCTCCAACGCACCCAGTGGTTCGCCCGCAACGCCGGCTTCAGCCGCGACGCCGACATCGAGCTGGCCCTCGAAGCCGCGACCTTCGGCGGGGCGCGCCTGCTCAAGATCGACGGCTACGGCCTCGCCGTGGGCGACACCGCCGACCTCGTGGCCGTCAAGGGCCGCAACCCTTCAGAGGCCGTCCTCGAACACCACCCGCGCAAGCTGGTGGTGAAGGGCGGCCGGATCGTCGCCCGCGACGGGGAACTTGTCTAAGCCCGCCATTTGATGCCGCACCCGGTCGACGGGTAGTGCGGCAGCGGCACCGGCTCGCCCTTGCGGACCTGCTCGATCGCCGAGGCCAGGTACTCCCCGGTGACGGGCACGCCGTTGCCGGGGGTCGAGCCGTCGAACGCGCCCCGGTACGCGAGCTTGCGGTCCGGGCCGTACAGGAAGAAGTCCGGGGTGCAGGCCGCGTTGTAGGCCCGCGCGACCGCCTGCGACTCGTCGACCAGGTACGGGAAGGTCCACTGCGCCCGGGCCGCCTGCTCGGCGAGGCCCGCGGGGGCGTCGTCGGGGTAGTTCTCGGCGTCGTTGGCGCACACCGCGACCACGTCGAGGTCGGCCTGGCCGGCGGAGAACGCGCCGAAGGCGTGCTCGATGTGGCGCACGTAGGGGCAGTGGTTGCACGTGAACGCGACCAGCAGCGCCGTCGCTTCGAAGTCGGACAGCGACCGGAGGGCGCCGTCGAGGTCCGGGAGGGAGAAGTCCGGCGCGGCCGTGCCGAGCGGGACCATGGACGAGTTGAGGGCCACGTGAATCGCACTCCAAGGGAATAGACGATGTCGACTCCATCGTATGGAGTCCTGAGCTTCACCTCAACCGCCGCAAAAAGGCGGCGGGGCTCCGGGCCAGGTGCTGCGCCTTTTGGATCACCTGGCCAGCCCCGCCAAAAGGCGGCGGGGCTCCGGGCCAGGTGATCGGAACCCCGCCGCTGGGCCGTCCGTCTACCCCACTTCGGCGGACGACCTCCTGGTGATGGCGGCAAAGTCTCTTGTCGAGCAGGCTTGGTCCTTGCCGCCGCGCCACCACTGGGCGTTGTAATCAGCGTAGAACCACCCAATCGACTTGCGAAGTCAAAAACCCGACAAGTGCAGACATTGCCATTCGCGCATGAAATCGAACGGAGGAGTGCCGGGATCAGGGAAAACAATATCCACTGTGGATGAGAACTACTCTTCTTCTTTCGGGTTCCGTTGCCCTCGTAGGTATACCCGCCCCGAGACCTCGGCTTGGGCGATGCGGCGCAGTGCTTCGAAGATCGCGTCCCCCAGGACCGTCCCGACGACCATCGCCTCAAGGATTTCGTCGCGCTCCTGCCGGGTCGACAGCAGCGCCAGGTCGAACTCGGCCACGATCTCGGCCGCCCGGGCGTACTCGCCGGTCATGTCGACCATGTCGGCCAGGCCGAGCTCCCGCAGCCGCCGGATGGCGTCGGCGAGGGTCCACATGTAGTCGTGGTCCGCCGGGAGCGCATGCCAGCCCCGGCGCCGCACGACGTCCTGCGCGAGTTCGAGGTCCTCCTCGGCGGGACGCTCGGCCGGCACCCGGTGCTGCGACAGGGCCCGGCTGGCGACGCCGAGCGTGGAGTCCAGGTCGCGGTCGGGCTCCTCGATCTCGGCCAGCACCTCGCGGACCTTCGCGATCGGGACCGACCCGACCTCGACCATCGCGCGCACCAGCCGCAGCCGCCGCACGTGGTCCTCGCCGTACTCGACCTGGTTGTGGCTGCGGCGCTCGCCGCCGGAGAGCAGGCCCTCGCGCACGTAGTACTTGATGGTGGCCGCCGGGACCCCGGTCCTCGCGCTCAGCTCTCCGATTCGCATGGCTCCTTCTTACCCGAAGCGCGGTTGACCCTCGCGCTTCTCAAGTGATAGCGTCACTATCGATAGTGAAACTCACACCTGGAGCACCCCCATGACCGCCACCCTCGACACCAGGCGCCCCGCGCGCCGGGGACGCGTGACCGTCCTCGTCGTCGCGATCCTCAGCGTCGCGATCGTCCTCTACGCCGTGCCCGCCTACCTGGTCCCCGACGTCGACTCCCGCGTCGGCATCCGCGAGGACGTGCCCTTCCACCTGCCGTTCCTCGTCGTCCACGCCGCGACCGCCGGGATCGCGCTCCTGGTGGGGCCCTTCCAGTTCTTCGCCTCGATCCGCAGGAACCACCCGAAGGTCCACCGCGTCATCGGCTGCGTCTACCTCCTCGCCGGGGTCCTTCCCGGCAGCATCAGCGGGATCGTGGTCGCCGTGCTCACCACGGCCGGGCCGATCCCGCTGGTGACGTTCGTGCTGCTCGACGTGTTCTGGTTCTACTCGGCCCTGCGCGCCTACCGCGCGGTCCGCGCCCGCGACTTCGCCTCGCACCAGCGGTGGATGCTGCGGAACTTCGCCGCGACCTTCGCGGCCGTGAACCTGCGCGTCTACCTGGGCCTGTTCATCGCCGTCCAGCTGCCGCTGCTCGACGGCTACTACGGCGGCGACTTCGAGCCCCTGTTCGACCTCGCCTACACTGCGGCGGTCGTCTCCTCGATCGTCCTCAACCTCGCGTTCATGGAAATCTATTTGCGGCGCAAGGCGACCCGGGGCACGCTCGAACCGACGACCTGAACGCACGGAGGCAGCATGGGCAGCGAAGCGTACGAGATCTCGACCGATCCCGACCGGCTCGACCGCGAGTGGATCCACCGGGTCATCTCGACCGACACGTACTGGGCCGAGGGCCGCAGCCGCGAGGACATGGACCGCGCGATCGAGCACTCGCTCCCGTACGGCGTCTACGACGAGTCGGGGAAGCAGGTCGTGTTCGCGCGCCTGGTCACCGACCGGACGTACTTCGCGTGGCTCAGCGACGTCTTCGTCGACCGCTCCGCGCGCGGGCGCGGCCTGAGCAAGCTCCTCATGGAGCGGATCGTCGCCGACGCCGAGGAGATGGGCCTCAAGCGCGTCGTCCTCGCCACCGACGACGCCCAGGGCCTGTACCGGCAGTTCGGCTTCGACGACATCGGCGACCAGTACTCCTGGATGTACCGGGTGTGGGACACCCGTCCCTAGTCCACGATCGGCGGACGGGTGTCGCGCGGGCGCGCTAGGCTGGTGCGTCCCGAATTCGAGCGAGGAGCGCCGTGTCCCAGGAACCAGGCCCCGCCGACGCCCGCCAGGAGGACGTCGACACGTCCCACGCAGTGCCCGATCCCG
This sequence comes from Glycomyces dulcitolivorans, assembly GCF_003265355.1. Taxonomy (GTDB): domain Bacteria; phylum Actinomycetota; class Actinomycetes; order Mycobacteriales; family Micromonosporaceae; genus Glycomyces; species Glycomyces dulcitolivorans. The sequence continues at coordinate 22,193 of NZ_QFRW01000324.1, forward strand.
ATCCCGCCAACACCCCCGAGCAGGAGATCGCGATCGAGCAGACCTTCGTCGACCGCGTCTACGACCGGGTCGACATCCTCCGGGCCGACGCCGTGGGCGACCGCGACGCCGGCTACCGGCACCTGGCCGCCACCGTGCCCGGCGCCCAGTTCGAGCGCGACGTGTTCGTCTACCGCGCCGCCCGCCGCATCGCCGACCTCGACTCCCAGCACGAGGGCCTGGTCTTCGGGCGACTCGACTTCGACGACGGCCGGGTCCGCCACATCGGACGCCTCGGCGTGCGCGACGAGGAGTACCGCACGCTCCTGGTCGACTGGCGCGCCCCCGCCGCCGCCCCGTTCTACCGCGCGACCGCCGTCGACCGCCAGGAGGTGGCGCGGCGGCGCGTGATCCGCTCGTTCGGCCGCAGCGTCGAGGAGATCAGCGACGACCTGCTCAACGAGGACGCCGCCGAGCGCCTCCCCGTGGTCGGCGACGGCGCGCTCATGGCCGCCTTGGGCCGCAAGCGGACCGGGCGCATGCGCGACATCGTCGCCACGATCCAGGCCGAGCAGGACGCCGCGATCCGCGCGCCCGGGCGCGGCGCCACGATCATCACCGGCGGCCCCGGCACCGGCAAGACCGTCGTGGCCCTGCACCGCGCCGCGTACCTGCTGTACCAGGACCGCAGCCGCTACGAGGCCGCCGGCATCCTCGTCGTCGGCCCCTCGGCCGTGTTCATGAAGTACATCGGCCGCGTCCTCCCCAGCCTCGGCGAGGAGACCGCGGCCCTGTACTCCCTCGGCGAGCTGTACGCCGGGGTCGAGGCCACCCGCCAGGACCGGCCCGCGGTCGCGGCCGTCAAGGGCGGCACCGTGATGCTCCCGATCCTGCGGCGCCTGGTCCGCCAGACCCCGCCCGAGGCCCCGAGCGAGCTGCGGATCGTCTACCGCGGCGACGTGTTCAAACTCGACGCCGCCGACCTCGCGGCCGCGCGCGCCCGCGTGTTCGAGAAGGAGCCGCGCCCGAACCTCGCCAAGACCGAGGCCGGCCGGGCCCTCCTGGTCGCCCTGTGGCGCAAGGTGAAACCCGTCGTCGCGGACGCCGAGCCCGCGAAGTACTCGCGCGACGTGGGCTCGCGCGGCGAGTTCCTCCAATTCCTTGACCACTGGTGGCCCGACCTCGACCCCGCCGAGGTCCTCGGCTGGGCCGGCGACCCGCGCCGCCTCGCCTCCGCGTCCGAGGGCCACCTCAAGCGCGAGGCCGTCGACGCGGTCGCCGCGTCGCTGCGCGAGGCCGACTTCTCCATCCCGGACGTGGCGCTCCTCGACGAGCTGCGCATCCTCCTCGGCGTCAAGCGCCAGCCGCGCGGGCGCGACCGCATCCGCTCGTGGGACGGCATCCAGGAGGTCTCGACCGCCCAGGACCGCTTCTACGACCGGCCCGAGCGCCAGGCCCGCGACGCGTTCTACGAGGACTACGCGCACGTCATCGTCGACGAGGCCCAGGACCTCTCGCCGATGCAGTGGCGCATGCTCTCGCGCCGCGGCCGCGCCGCCGGGTGGACGATCGTCGGCGACGAGGCCCAGTCGAGCTGGCCGCGCCCCAAGGAGAGCGCCGACGCCCGCCGCCGCGCGGTCCCCAGCGGGCGCGTCCACGAGTTCCACCTGACGAAGAACTACCGGAACTCCAAAGAGGTCTTCGAGTACGCCGCCGAGTGGGCGAAGCCGCGCCTGCGCAGCATCGACCTGCCCGAGGCGGTCCGCGAGACCGGCGTCCCCGTCGAGGTCAAGTCCGTCGACCCCGAGGCGCTGCTGCCGGAGCTCGCGGGCGCCGTCGCCCAGGCCCTGGAGGCCGTCGAGGGCACCGTGGGCGTCATCGCGCCGTACGACCGGCACGCCGAGCTCGCGGCCGTCGTCCACGACGACCGCGTGACCCTGGTGGGCCCCTTGGAGTCCAAGGGCCTCGAATGGGACGCGGTCATCGCCGTCGACCTCGACTCGGTCGCCAAGGCCCACGGCCCGGGCGTCGCCTACGTGGTCCTCACCCGGGCCACCCAGCGCCTCAAGCGCATCGACCTGGGCTGACCTACCGCGCGGGGGAGCGCAGGTGCCTCCTGACCCCGACGGTCAGGAGCAGCTGCGCGACCCCGTACGTCGCCATGACGGCCAGCCCCGCGCCGGGCAGGTCGAACCCGGCGACGCCGAGGCCCAGGACCAGGTCCGAGACGACGAACAGCGCGCCGCCCCAACCGGCGAGATGCCCTGCGGCGCCGACGAGTCCGAGGCCCGCCGCGAGCGCGGCCATCGCCACCAGCAGCAGGCTGTAGACGGCCACGGGCGCCGCGAGCGGGCCCAGCCGCGTCCACAGCGCGGTGATGAGCCCCGCCCAGAACGCGAGGTAGCAGGTCGGGACCAGGTACCGCGGCCCGAACGCGCGCACCGCGCCGAGCTTCGCGAACGCGGCGATGTACAGGACCTGCATGATCCCGAACAGCCCCATGCCGATCAGGAACGCCGTCGTGCCCTCGACCAGGAGCGCGGCGTCGGCGGCGCACGCGACGAGCAGGCCCAGGCCGAACACGCGCGCCGGCGTCTGTCCCGGTGCGACCGAGACGATCAGGTAGCCCAGGAGCAGCAGCGTCAGCAGGAGCTTGGAGGCCCAGCGGACGCCGTCGAGATGCAGGGCGACGGCGGCGAGCTCGACGGCGAGGACGGCCGCGAACGCCCACAGCCAGGTCCGGGCCCGGACACGAATGATCTGGGAGCGGAGCAGCAGGAGGGGAGGGCTCATGGTCCGGGGACGTTACCAGACCCTCGCGCTCAGTTGAGGTTCTGGATGTTGATCGTCTCGCCCTGGACGACCTTGCCGGGGCCGTCGCCGTAGAAGTTGTTCTGGAACATGACCTGCTGCCCGGCCTGGTTCACCTGCGTCACCTGGATCTTGCGGCCCGCGAGCGCTTCGAGCTGCGCCAGGAACGCCGGGTCGGCCGCGGCGGCCTCCTCGATGGCGGCGGCCAGGTCCGCGACCGGCACGCGCCCGGTCTCGGCGCGCATGAGGACCGCTTCCTGCTTGTCGTCCTTGGCGAACCGGTCCTTGACGAACTTCCCGGCCGCGACGATGCCGCCCGCGGCCGCTTCGGCGAGCTTCCCCGCCGCGGCGGTGGCGATCGACAGGAGAATGGGGTCCACGTGGCCTCCTCAGGTGTGCAGCGTCCAGCCTATTCCTGTGCGACCATATCCGCAGCCGTCGCAGCCCGGGAGCGCAGATGACCGAGACCCCCTTCCCGCACAGCAACTACTGGGGCCGTGTGGGGAACGTCCTGAACGCCAACACCATGACCGTCACGCTCGACCCGCGCCCGCGGCCGAGCGAGGTCCCCGCCCCGACGCTCTGGTGGACCAACCATGAAGCCCTGCTCGACGGCATCGTCCAGCTCTTCCGCGACGGTGCCCGCGGCGCCGTCGTCGTCCACGCCGGCCGCTTCCACGGGCTCTCCGCGTTCGCGTCCGAACTCGCCGCCCGCATCGACGACGAGCTGACCGGCGGCCACCGCTACATCGACCTGCGCGGCCTCACCGACTGGGACGCGCTCGAACTGTTCTTGCAGCGCAACGGCTTCCCGGTCGGCCCCGGCGCCGATCTGCCGTCGCTGACGAGCGCGTACCGCACCGTCGTCGGGAACCGCCGCGCCCTCGTCGTGGTCGACGGCGTCGCCGACCTCGGCACGGCCAAGGTCTTCCGGCCCGCGAACGGCGTGTTCTACGTGGTGCTCAGCGAAGACCCCCTCCAGTCGTGGACCGAGGCGCGGCGTTTCAAGCTCCCGCCGCTCGAACGGGCCCACGCCGTCTCGATGCTCACCAAGATGGACCTCGGGCTCGACGCCGACACCGTCGGCGAGATCGCCGACTCGCTGCCGCGCCTGCCCGGCCTGCTGCGCGACGCGGCCGTCCTCGTCTCCCAAGGACTCCCGCTCGCCGAACTGGTCGACCTGGCCGGAGACGAGCAGCGGTTCTTCCTCGCCGCGTTCAATCTCCTGCCGCCGACCGCCCGGCGGTACTACCGGGTGCTCGCGGCACTCGGCGGCGGCGAACTCCAGCAGTGCATGCTCACCGGACTCGCCGGAACACTCGGCGCCGATCCCGAAGCGCCGCTGCGGCAGCTGGAGACCCACCGGCTCATCGAGGAGCTCCGGCCCGGCGTCTGGCGCCTCCGCCTCGCCCCGCAGCCGCTCGACACCCCCGACCGGGGCGCGGACGCGCTCCCCGCCGACCTCGCCGACGGCGTCCGATTCACCACCCGCTGGCTGATCCGCCGCGCCCAACTCGCCGACCGGGCCTCCATGGGCAGGCGCACGCGGGCCGTCCCCGACCTCCTCGACCTCGAAGGCGCCGAGGACGACTGCCCCGGCTTCGACGGCCAGACCGACGCCCGCGAATGGTTGACCGCCAACCGCCGGATGCTCGTGCGGCTCGTCCACTCCCCGAGCCGCCGCACCCCGCACGAAGCGGTCGCCCTCTGCGAAGCCCTGTGGGCCTTCTACTCCGGCGCCGCGCACTTCGATGAGGCCGCCGGATGCTACGAGACCGCCGTTGAAGCGGCCGAAGGCGACCCGTGGGCGCAGGTCCGCATGACCCAGCTCCTCGGCAAGTGCCTCGCGAACCTCCGCCGCTGGGAGGCCGCACTGGACGTCCTCCACCGGTCCCTCGACATGGCCGACCGCGACGGCGACCCCGTCCTGGTCGGCACCTCCCTCGAATTCATCGGCAGGACCCTCCACAAGGCCGGGCGCTCCGCCGAGTCGCTCGACTGGCTCGAACGGGCCGCCGCCAACGGCGTCATCGAAGCCGACGACCGCGCGATCGGCCTGCGCCGCTGGATGCTCGGCGACGCCCACCGGGCCCTCGGCGACCTTCCCCGGGCCGTCGCCGAATACCGCTCCGCGATCGAGCACCTCGACCGCGCCGAGGACATCCGGACCACGATCATCGTCATGATCGAACTCTCCTTCGCCGAACTCGCGACCGGGGACCCCGCCGCCGCGGCCCGCCTGGAGAGCGCCGTCGACTTCGCGAACGCCAAGCACCTCACCCGCTACGAAGCCGACGCCGCCCGCCGGTACGCCGAGCTCCTCGAAGCACCCGCGAAATCCTTCTGGCTCAAGCGGGCCGGCCGCCTCTACCGGGCCGAGGGCCACCCGGCCGCGGCCGAGATCGAGCAGGAGCTGAACGCGTCAGGGCAGACGTTCGACGAGGACTGAGACCCGCTCCCCGCCGAACCCGACCGCGAACTCCCCTGAACCGGACCCGCCGTACAGCAGCGACGGCGCCAGATCGAGCACCCGCGGATCACCGCTGACCAGGTGCCGGCGCCCTTCGCCGAACACCACGGCCCGCCCCGGCGCGACCCGCACGCTCACCAGCGCACACCCCGGATACGCCCCGAACAGCTCCGCAGCGATCCGATCCGCCTCGCCCTCAACGCGATCCGCGCCGTGCACGACGAACACCCGCGCCTGCCGCCGCAGCGCGTCCACCGGACACGAATCCCGCACCACCAGGTGACCGGCGCCGATCGGGGCCTCGAACACCGCGAAGCGCTCCACCCGCACCGCACCGCGGTCGAGCGCCGTGACCCGCGACGCCCAGGCCGACACGCCCGCGGAGTCCGGGACGACCACCGGCCGCGGCAGCAGCTCCAGCGCCGCGACGCCCTCCGGCTCCAACCTCAAGAGCCGGTACAGATGCGACCGGACCGACTCGGCGGCACCGCCCGACTCGTCCCACGCCGCTTCCAGCCATGCCTCTCGCAGACCTGCCGCACGCGCCCCCACCGGACGGTCCGCGGCCGCCCTGATCTGCGTCGCCGGATCGTCCCCGCGCCGCAGCCACCGGGCCGCCTTCCCGAACGCCTCCTGGGGCGTCCCCGGCGCCGTCTCGTCGAACCCGAACGCGCCCAGCAGGACCGGTATGCCGAGGTTCGCCGCGTACAGCGTCACCGACCCGTGGTCGCCGATCACGCAGTCCGCCGCGACCAGCAGCGCCCGCCAGCCCTCCTCCGGCGGCACCGCGATCAACCCGTTCCGCGTCAGCGGACGCAGCCAGGCCGCGAGGTTCCCGCCGTGATCGGCGTCGATGTTCGGATGCGGCACGTACGCCACCCGGAACTCATCGGCCGGAAGACTCGACAACAGCCGCCTCGGCAGGTCCCGGTCGGCGGCGGTGAGCGAATGCGGCCCCCAGGTGGAGGACACGACCACGAGCCGCTGATGCGGTGCGACGCCGAGCGCCTCGCGGTAGGCGCGGCGCATCGGCCGGCTGATGCGGAGCCGCTCCATGCACAGGTCGCCGGTGACGGCGGCACCCGCAAGCGCCTCGGGGCAGTCCTCGGTGAGGCGCTCCACCGCCGCGGACCCGGGCATCGCCATGAACGCGGGCAGTTCGCCCCCGGGGCCGACGAGATGCTCGCGTGCGGTTCCCGCCGCGCCCGAGAACCCGTCGCCGACGCGGTTGTACGTGGCGCCGTGGGGGAGCAGCGCCACCGGCGCCCCGGCCTCGTGGAGCTCGGGCCCGGCGCTGGCGGAGACGACGAGGTCGGGACGGGCGGCCGCGGCCCGCTTCCAGGGGACGAGCGGGATGCCGAGCGCGGTGGCCCGGCGCTCGGCGAGTTCGCGGCGGTCGGAGCCGTCGTTCAGGGCGTAGACGAGGCGGAGCCGGTGGTCGACGGCCAGCAGGGGTGCGAGGTCGAAGTGAAGGCGCGCAAGGGATTGCAGGGTCCGTCCGGCGAGGACGACGGTGCGGCTAACGCCCAATGCACCGGGGTCCGGGGTCCGGGGTCCGGGGTCCGGGGTCCGGGGTCCGGGGTCCGGGTTGTGCGGCATGTTATCTGATCAACCTTCGGATATCCGTCTGTCTGCGGCGTGGCGCGTCGACTACGTTAGCGCGCACCGGACTGAAGAGGCGTCACATGCCGGCCGCGGCCGCGGCGGTCAGGTTCCACAGGGTGATCGCGTGGCCGCCGTGCTCGTAGCCGAGGGCGCCGATCGAGGCGGTGTCGATGGTGAGGTCGCGGCCGTCGCGGGCGGGCCGGCCGAGCCAGCGGGCCGCGGCGACGCGAAGGCTGTGCCCGTGGGCGACGAACGCGACGTCGCCCTGCACCAGCAGCGGCTCGGCCTCGGCCAGGGCCCGGTCGAGGCGGGCCGCGATGTCCTCCGCGGACTCGCCGCCGGGGCCCTTCCCGCCGTCGGTCCACAGCGACCAGTCCGGGTCCTCCGCGTGGATCTCCTCGCTGGTGCGGCCCTCGTAGTCGCCGTACGCCCACTCGGCCAGGTCCGGGATGACGGCCGTGACGGCGAGCCCGGCGAGGTCGGCGGTGACGAGGGCGCGCTTGCGCGGACTCGACCAGACCGCCGCGAAGCGCCGCGCCGCGAGCAGCGGCGCGAGCGCCTTCGCCTGCGACACGCCGTTCTCGGTGAGGTCGAGGTCGGTGACCGAGGTGTGCTGGCCCGAAGCGGACCAGGTCGTCTCGCCGTGGCGGATGAGCACGATCTCTCCCATGCCCGCCAGCCTAGTTCGGGGACGCGACCGGCACGCGCGTTAGACCGCTTCGGCGAGGAACACGCCCATGTAGCCGTGCTCGTCGGTCCAGGACGCGGACGGTTCGAACCCGGCGGCCCGCAGGTCGGCCTCCAGTTCGGCGGGCCGGAACTTCACGGAGATCCCGGTGCGGATCTCCTCCCCGACGGTGAACTCCACGTCGAGGCCGAGCCCGGCGACGTCCACGGCCATCGGCTTCATCGCGCGCAGCCGCATGTCGACCGTCTCGGCGCCCGAGTCCCACACCGCGACGTGCTCGAAGTGGTCGGGCTCGAAGTCGGCGTCGAGGCGGTGGTTGAGCACGTGCAGGACGTTCCGGTTGAACTCGGCGGTCACCCCGGCCGCGTCGTGGTAGGCGCCGAGGATGACCTCGGGGTCCTTGACGAGGTCGGCGCCGAGGAGGAACCGGTCGCCGGGGCGCAGGGCCTCGCGCAGGTCGGCCAGGAACTGGGCGCGCTCGGGGGCGGCGAAGTTCCCGAAGGTCCCGCCGAGGAACGCCACGAGCCGCGTGTCGTGGTGGTCGGGCAGGTGCGCGAGGTGGCGCGTGAAGTCGCCGACGATCCCGCCGAGGTACGCGTCCGGGTAGGCGGTGGCGAGTTCGAGGAGCACGTCCCGGACCTCGCCTTCGGCGACGTCGAAGGGCCAGAACGCGTCGAGGCGCCCGGCCGCGGTGAGCGCGTCGAGGACGGGCCGGATCTTCTCGGCCCGGCCCGCCCCGAGCTCGACGACCGAGACGGGGCCGGTGCCGAGGGCCGCGGCGATGTCGGCGGCGCGGTCGCGCAGGACCGCGCGCTCGCTGCGGGTCTGGTAGTACTCCGGCTGCCTGGTGAGCTCGCCGAAGAGGGCCGACCCGCGGCCGTCGTAGTGGAGGCGCATGGGGAGGTGCTTGGGGCGCGAGGTCAGGCCGCGCCGGGCGTCGAGGCGGAGGCTCGCGTCGAGATCGTCGTCGTCGAGGCAGATCCGCAGTTCCGGTTGTGACACGAGTCCATTTTATGCCGCTCGTGTCCGAGTTACGGGAGAGTGAACCAGCCGGTCAGGGGGCGCCGGGGACGGTGCACGCCTGGGCGGCGATCTGGCTCGCGTACCGCAGGGCCGCCGCGATCACGGTGGCGTTGCCCCAGGACGGGAGCCGGTCGCGGGACATCCAGCCGGCGGAGGTGAGCCAGCCGAGGAGCCCCGAGGTGTAGGCGTCGCCGGCGCCGATCGCGTCGACGACGTCGACTTTCACGGCGGTCATCTCGGTGACGTGGTTGCGGTGGAACGCGACCGACCCGGCGTCCCCGAGCGTGACCACGACCAGTTCGGGCCCGAGGGCGAGCCAGTCGCGGGCGACCCGGTCGACGGGGACGCCCGGGTAGAGCTGCGCGAGGTCGCGTTCGGAGGCGCGCACGAGGGTCGACAGGCCCACGAGGCGCTCGGTGCGCTCGCGGACCTTCGCGGCCTCGCCCATGGCGCCGAGGCGGATGTTCGGGTCGAAGGTGACCGGGACGGACCCGCGGGCGCGGTTCACCCAGTGCTCGATGATGCGCGCGGACGGCTCCAGGTAGGCCGCGAGCGACCCGAAGTGGACGAGGTCGACCGTGCCCGGGTCGGGCCTGGGCAGGGCCCGGCCCTCCCACGCGAAGTCGGCGGTGCCGGTGGTCCAGTAGTCGTAGTGCGCGGTGCCGTCGCCGTTGACGACGGCGAGGCCGAGCGTCGAGGGCAGTTCGGTCCGCTGGAGCCAGTCGCGGCGGACCCCGGCGGAGATGTGGCGGCGCCAGACGCGGCGCCCGAAGTGGTCGCCGCCGACCGAGCCGACGAGGGCGGTGGGGATGCCGCGCTTGGCGAGGGCGACGGCGGTGTTCGCGGGTCCGCCGCCGCAGGTGGGGCGGAGTTGGCCTTGAGGTGCGGGCACGAGGTCGATGACGTTCTCGCCTGCCACGAGGATCAACGGGGGCTCCTTCCGGTCGGGCGCGAGTGCCGCTGCGGAAAGGTTATTGCAGTGCCTGGGAGGCCCGGAAGTCGGATTCGCGCCTCGATGGCCGGACGCGTCCCGGTTCGGCGGTGGCGTCTGGCGGCACCCGGGACTCGTGGGCCACGCCGCGGCGGGGCGGTTCGGGGCCGCGCGGGGCGGTCGTTCAGGATGGGAGGATGTCCAGCGAAGAGGTCAGGACCGGGGTCCAGGACGCCGGGGGCGATGTCGACGTCGACGAGGCGCAGGCCGAGGCCGAGGCGAACGCCGAGTCGGCGCGGTCGTCGCGTCCCAAGCCGCGGCGGATGCGCGACATGGCGATGTCGATGGCGGTCCTGCTGGTGCCGCTCGGCCTGTTCTACTGGGCGTGGAGCTGGCTCGCCGAGGACCGCCAGGTGAACGTGGTCGACACGGGCGAGAACTACGCGGCGGCCGCGGGCCTGGGCCTGCCGGCGATCGAGCCGGAGCTGACCGAGGACTGGAAGCCGATCTCGACGCACCTCGCCGCCGACGGCGAGACCACGACGCTGCGGACCGGCTGGTACTCGCCGGACGGCAACGGGCTCCAGATGTCGGAGACCAGCGGCGACGCGACCGAGGTCGACGAGGGCATCACCGGCGCCGGCACGCCGGTCGAGGCCGGCGGCATCGCGTGGGCCTCGTACGAGCTCGACTCGGGCGAGGCGTGGGTCGCCGAGATCGACGGCGTCACGGTCGTCCTCTCCGCCGAACCCGACGGCATCCCCGACCTCGACGGCCTCGCCGAAGGCGTGGCCGCCGCGGTCGGCTAGTCCTCGGATTCGGGCTGCGTGCGCGCCTGGAGGCGCTCGCGGGCGCCTTCGAGGTGCGACTGGCACAGGTCGGCGAGGGCCTCGCCGCGCTCCCAGAGCTTCAGCGACTCCTCCAGCGTGGCGCCGCCCGCCTCCAGGCGCTCGACCGTCGCCACGAGCTCGGCCCGGGCCTCCTCGTACGTCAACCGCTCATCGCTCACTCGTCGTCCTCCCTAGTCTCGGCGACCGTCTGCACGACCGCCGCCCGCAGCGATCCCGCCGCGAGCCGCACTTCGATGGCCTCCCCGGCGTCGGCCGCCGCCCGCAGGACCGCCCCCGACGCGGTGTCGGTGACGATCGCATAGCCGCGGTCCAGTGTGGACTGCGGTGAGAGGGTCCTGATCCGCGCCCGCAGGTGCTCCAGGTCGTCGATCGACCGCTCCAGGCGCGAGTCGACGCGGGACCGCATGCGGTGCACCAGGTTCGCGAGCGCCTCGGACCGGGCCTCCAGCATCGTCTCGGGCCTAGCGAGCACCGGCCGGGCGCGCATCGCGGCGAGCGCGTCGCCCTCGCGGGCGAGCATCGCGCCGACGGCCTGGCGCAGCCGGGTGCGGCTGATGTTGAGGCCGCGCTGCTCCTCGGCGAGGTCGGGGACGACCTTCTTCCCGGCCTCGGTGGGCGTGGAGGCGCGCCAGTCGGCGACGTAGTCGAGGATCGGCGTGTCCGGCTCGTGCCCGATCGCCGAGACCACGGGCGTGACGGCCTCGGCCACGGCCCGGCACAGCGTCTCGTCGGAGAACGGCAGCAGGTCCTCCATCGAGCCGCCGCCGCGCGCGATGACGATGACCTCGACGTCGGGGTCGCGGTCGAGCTCGGCGAGCGCCGCGCACACCTCGGTGACCGCGCGCGGCCCCTGGACGGCGACCTCGCGGACCTCGAAGTCCGCCGAGGGGAGGCGGGCCTTCGCGTTCTTGAGGACGTCGCGCATCGCGTCGGAGGCGCGGCCGGTGATGAGCCCGATCCGGTACGGCAGGAACGGCAGCGGCTTCTTCCGCTCGGCCGCGAACAGGCCCTCGGCGGCGAGGAGCTTCTTGAGCCGCTCCAGCCGCGCGAGCAGCTCACCGAGGCCGACCTGGCGGATCTCGCGGACGTGCAGCGACAGCGAGCCGTTCTTGTCCCACCACTGGGCCTGGGCCCGGATGACGACCTGGGCGCCGTCGCGCAGCGGCGGGTCGCAGGCGGCGACCGCGCCGGTGAAGTCGACGACGCGCATCGAGACCTCGGCGGAGGGGTCGCGCAGCGTCAGGTAGACGGTGCGGCCCCGGTGGCTGATCTCGGTGATCTGCCCCTCGGTCCACACCTCGCCCAGGCGCGCGAGCCAGTCGCCGATCTTCTTCGACACCACCCGCAGCGGCCACGGGTTCTCGGCGCTCATCGGCGCGCCCGGCCCGGCGGCCGGGACCGGGGCGCTCGGCGCTTCGCTGCTCTGCTCTGCGGCTGACACGTGGCAAGCCTAACTGTGGGGTGTGACCAAACCGGGCGTCCGGATACCATCGAGGCGTGGCAGACCCGAAGCGAGTGTTGTTGGCCAAGCCGCGCGGGTACTGCGCGGGCGTGGACCGTGCAGTGGTGACCGTCGAGAAGGCGCTGGAGCTGTACGGCGCTCCGGTGTACGTGCGCAAGGAGATCGTGCACAACCGCCACGTCGTGGACACCCTCGCGGCGAAGGGCGCGGTGTTCGTCGAGGAGAACGAGGAGGTCCCGCCCGGGTCCGTCGTCGTCTTCTCCGCGCACGGCGTGGCGCCCGAGGTCCACGACCAGGCCGCCGAGCGCGGCCTCAAGGCCATCGACGCGACCTGCCCCCTGGTGACCAAGGTCCACAAGGAGGCGCGCCGGTACGCCGAGGAGGACTACGACATCCTGCTCATCGGCCACGAGGGCCACGAGGAGGTCATCGGCACCTCCGGCGAGGCCCCCGAGCACATCCAGCTCGTCGACGGCCCCGACTCGGTCGACGGGGTCACCATCCGCGACCCCGAGAAGGTCGTGTGGCTGTCGCAGACGACGCTCTCGGTCGACGAGACCATGGAGACCGTCGACCGGCTCAAGAAGCGCCTGCCGATGCTCCAGAGCCCCCCGAGCGACGACATCTGCTACGCGACCCAGAACCGCCAGCAGGTCGTCAAGGACATCGCGGCCGACTGCGACGTGATGCTCGTGGTCGGGTCGAAGAACTCGTCGAACTCGGTGCGGCTGGTCGAGGTCGCGGTGCAGCACGGCGCGCGCACCGGGCACCTCATCGACTTCGCCCACGAGATCGACGAGGCCTGGCTCGAAGGCGCCTCGACCGTGGGGCTCTCCTCGGGCGCCTCGGTGCCCGACAACCTCGTGCAGGACGTCCTCGCGCACCTCGCCCAGCGCGGGTTCACCAGCGTCGAGGAGTTCGAGCCGGTGACCGAGAAGATCACCTTCCAGCTTCCGCGCGAACTCGTCACCGACCTCCGTGCCGCCGGCCGGGCCTAACGCAGGTTCTCGTCCCACGACGGTTTGCGCGCCGGCGTCACCACAGGTGCCGGGGATTCGGGCGGGTCTCCCGCGACCTCCAGTTCGCTGAAGCGGCGGGCCGTCACCAAGAGCCGCGACTCGACGCTCGCGACCGCCGCGTTGTAGGAGCCGACCGCGGCCTCCAGCGACGAGCCGAGCCGCGAGAAGTGCCCCGCGACCGACCCGAGCCGCTCGTGCAGCTCGCGCCCCAGCTTGTGGACCTCTTTGGCGTGCAGCGCCAAAGCCTCCTGCCGCCACGTGTGCGCCACCGTCCGCAGCAGCGCCATGAGCGTCGCCGGCGAGGCGATCACCACGCCCCGCGCGAACGCGTCCTCCAGCAGCGCCGGGTCCCCGCGCAGCGCCGCGTCCAGGAACGCGTCGGCGGGCACGAACAGGACCACCATCTCCGGGGTGTCGTCGAACGCCCGCCAGTACTCCTTGCCCGCCAAGGCCTCCGCGTGTCGGCGCAGGTGCTTCGCATGCGTGCGCAGCAGGTCGTCCCGGCCGCCCTCGTCCTCGATCTCCAAGGCCTGCAAGTACGCCTGGAGCGGCGCCTTCGCGTCGACCACGAGGGTCCGCCCGCCCGACAGCTTCACCACCAGGTCGGGGCGCACGCCGCGCCCGTCGACCGATGCGGTGTGCTGCTCGGTGAAGTCGCAGTGCTCGACCATCCCGGCGGCCTCGACGATCCGCCGCAGCTGCACCTCGCCCCACTGGCCGCGCACCTGCGGCGACCGCAGCGCGCCCAGCAGCCGCCCGGTCTGCTCGCGCAGGCCCTCGGAGATGTCGGCGACGCCGGAGAGCTGGATGCGCAGCTGCGCGTACGCGTCGACGCGCGCCCGCTCCACGTCCCCGAGCCGGTTCTCGTAGCGCGCCAAGGTCTCCGTGATCGGCGCCAGGACCTGCCCGACGGCTTCGCGCGAATGGTCGGTGGCCTCGTAGGCGACGGTGCGGAGCGTCGCCTCCAGCCGGTGCTCGTTCTCGGCGGCCGCTTCCAGCCGGGCGGTCGCCGCCGCCAGTTCCGCGGCCTGGCGCGAGCGCCCCGCGAACCAGCCGCCGACGCCCCCCGCCGCCAGGCACACCGCCGCCAATAGGACCCACGTCATAGGGGCCAGTGTAGGCGCGCGGCCACGGGTAGGCTCGGACCATGACGCTGTGGTTGATCCTGCTGGCGGTCGCGCTCGCCGTCATCTTCTACGTGGTCCGCTCCAATAAGCAGCGGGCCGAGGCCGAGCTGGCCGACGCGCAGGCCGAGGCGCGGCGCCTGCACGAGCGCCTCGGCGGGCAGACCATGAACCTCGTCGCCCCCGGCGACAACCTCCCCGCCGCGCAGGCCCTCGCCGACGCCGGCGAGCGCTACACGGCGACCGGCTCCCAGCTGGACCTGGCGCAGTCGATCAACCAGTACCGGCTCGCGGCCGAGACCGCGATCGAGGGGCTCCACTACGTGCGGGCCGCCCGCACCGCGATGGACCTCGACCCGGGCCCGGAGATCCCCACGATGCGCGGACAGCGCCGCACCGGCGCGCTCACCGAGCCGGTCAGCGCGGAGGTCGAGGGGCGGCGGTACACCGGTTCGCCGGATCCGAGCGACGAGAACCGCCACTACTATCCGGGCGGCAATGTGGACGGTCGTCCCGTCCCGTCCGGGTGGTACAACACGCCGTGGTGGCAGCCCGCGCTGGCGGGCGCCGGCGGCGCGTTGGTCGGGATGATGATCTTCGATGCGATGATCTCCCCGGCGTACGCGATGGGCGCGGTCGAGGGCGGGTACGCCGACGGCTACCAGGACGGGTTCTCCGACGGCGGGGACGCTTCCGCGGATGCGGGGGACTCGGGCGGGGACTACGGCGGCGGCGATTTCGGCGGCGGCGACTTCGGTGGCGGCGGCGATTTCGGCGGGTTCGAGTAGCCCGGACGCGACGGCTTCCAGGCCCCTGCCCGTGTGGGCGGGGGCCTTTCCCGTGCCCAGGGGTGCAGAAGGGGTAATGCGGCCACTACTCGACGTGAGTCCCAAGGGTCCCAGTGACTATGCACAACCTTCTTTATGATCTTGGTCACCGAGTTTACTCTACGTAGCGTTTCCGGGCTGTTGACGAAGCGTTACTCCGGGCGCGGGCACGTCCCCCTTCCGCCGTACTGCGAGGGAATCTCCCGAGTTCAGGGGCTCTGCCGGGGCTTCCCGGTACGGGCCTTTCGTTCACTTTGGATCATCTGGCCGTTACCGGAGTTCTGTGAACGCGTGACCGAACCATACAAAGTGGGGCCTTGTGCGTTCGTTTGTGGACTGGCACCGTGTCTTCGTCGGCGTCCGTGAATCCGCGCGGCGCGCCGGCGCGACCCCCCTTGCTCCGGGGCGTCACCCCGCACCCGGAGCCCAACAGAACAGGAGCCGTCGTGACGAATCAGCAACGACGATGGCGTCGAATCCTCGCGGCCTCGGCTGCGGGCCTGCTGGTATCGGCGATGCCCGGTACCTCGGCCCTCGCCCAGACCGACACCGACGCCCTCATAGAGGAGAAGGCCGCCGCCGACCTCCTCGCCCTGATCGAGAACGAAGGCGAGGCCGAACTCTGGGTGCGCTTCGAAGGAGCCCCCGACTTCAGCCCCGCCCTCGCCGCAGACACCAAGACCGAGAAGGGCTCCGAGGCCGTTGCAGCGGCCAAGGAGTTCGCCGAGGCCTCGCAGAAGGACGTGATCGACCTCCTGGAGCAGTCCGGTGTCGAGTACGAATCCTACTGGGGGTCCAACACGATCCGCGCCGTCGGCGGCAAGGACCTGGTCGCCGACCTCGTCCAGATCGACAATGTGGACGCGCTGATCCAGTCCCCGGAGTACGAGCTCATCGAGCCCGTCACCGACTCCGGGTTCGGCACCACCGCGACCGAGTGGGGCGTCGACGCGATCAACGCCCCCGACGTGTGGGACCTCGGCTACGACGGGACCGGCGTCGTCGTCGCCTCGATCGACACCGGCGTCGACTACGACCACCCGGCCCTGGTGAACCAGTACCGCGGCAACAACGGCGACGGCACCTTCACGCACGACTACAACTTCTACGACGTCGCGAACACCTGCGCCGGGGACGCCCCCTGCGACACCAACGGCCACGGCACCCACACCATGGGCACCATGGTCGGCGACGACGGCGGCGCCAACCAGATCGGCGTCGCCCCCGGCGCCGAGTGGATCGCCGTCAACGGCTGCTGCCCGAGCGCCGCCGCGCTTCTGGACGCCGGCGAGTGGATCGCCGCGCCCACCAAGGCCGACGGCACCAGCCCCGACCCGTCCAAGGCGCCCGACGTCGTCAACAACTCGTGGGGCACCACCGCCTCCGTCGACGACCCGTTCTACGAGGACATCGTCGCGCTGTGGCACGCGGCCGGGATCATCCCGGTCATGTCCCTGGGCAACAACGGCGAAGAGGGCTGCGAGTCGGCCGGATCGCCGGGCCTGTACCCGAACGTGATCGGCGTCGGCGCCTACGACTCCGCCGGCGAGATCGCGTACTTCTCCGCCCGCGGCCCCGGCCGCGACGGCCAGGTCAAACCCGACCTCGCCGCCCCCGGCGTCGCCACCCGATCGGCGATCCCCGGAACCGGCTACGGCCTCAAGAGCGGCACCTCCATGGCCGCACCGCACGTCGTGGGCGCCGTAGCGCTGATCCTCTCCGCCGCACCGGCACTGGACGGCGACTACGAGGGCGTCTACGAAGCGCTGACAGGGACGGCGGTCCCCGTCGACGACGACCAGTGCGGCGGCACCGCGGACCTGAACAACGTCTGGGGCCACGGCAAGCTCGACGCGCTCGCGGCGGTCCTCGCCTCCCCGATCGGCGACACCGGGTCCATCACGGGCACGGTCGTCGACCAGGACGGCGCGCCCGTCGCGGACGCCGACCTCGTCTTCACCGGCGACTTCACCCGCTCCGCCACGACCGGCGACGACGGGACGTTCACGCTCCCCGTCGTCCCGACCGGGACGTACGCGGTCACCGTGAACAAGTTCGGGTACGGCGAGACCACCGGCTCGGTCACCGTCGCCGCCGATGAGGCCGCGGTGTTCGACGCCGTCCTCACCGCGGTCCCGTCGTCCTCCATCAGCGGCACCGTCGTCGACGGCGGCGGGCACGGCTGGCCGCTCGCGGCCACCGTGAGCACCACCGGCGGCGAGGTCTCCACCACCACCGACCCGCTCACCGGCGAGTTCTCCCTGACCCTCCCCGAAGGCGAGTGGGAACTGGTCGTCGAGGCCGACTACCCCGGCTACCAGCCCGTCACCGTGGACGTCGTGTCCGCGGCCGACCTGGTCGTCGAGGTCCCGATCGCCGACAGCTGCACCGCGCCCGGGTACGGGTACGAGCCGCTCGGCAACGGCTTCGAGAGCGGGAGCCTCCCGGCCGGCTGGACCGTCGTCGACCGCGGCGTCACGCCGTGGGAGTTCGACGACCCGGGCGCCCGCGGCAACCGCACCCCCGGCTCCGGCGGGTTCGCCGTCGCCGACTCCGACGAGCAGGGCTCGGGCAACAAGCTGTTCGACTCCGACCTGATCTCGCCGGTGTTCGACCTGTCCGCCGCCGACGAACCGGTCCTCACCTTCGCGACCGACTACTACAAGGGCTCCTACAACACCGTCGCCGAGGTCCTCTTCAGCCCCGACGGCGGCACCACGTGGGAGACCGTGTGGGCCCCGACCGCGAACGCCCGCAACCAGACCGTCACCGTCGACCTGTCCGAGTGGGCCGACTCCACCGAGTCGCAGCTCAAGTTCCACTACAACGACAACCGCACCTGGGCCTGGTGGTGGGAGGTCGACGACGTGTTCGTCGGCACCTCCCGCGACTGCGCCCCGATCGAAGGCGGCCTGGTGCGCGGCACCGTGACCGACCAGGAGACCGGGGAGCCCTTCGAAGGCGCCGTGGTCACCCACACCGCCTCCGGCTACTCGGCGACCACCGGCGCCGACGGCGGCTACTGGACCTTCGCGCCGGGCTCGGGCCCGTCCGAGTTCACGGCCGTCGTCGCCGACTACGGCTCCGCCACCGAGGAGGTCGCGATCGTCCCCGACGGGGTCGTCGCCGCCGACTTCGCCATCGGCGTCGCCAACATCTCCGTCAGCCAGACCTCCATCAGCACCTTCGTCGCCCAGGGCGGCTCGTGGTCGACCAAGCTGAAGCTCACGAACTCGGGCACCGCCGACGGCGAGGTCACGTTCTCCGTGGACGACGGCGGATTCGCGATCCTCGGCTACGAGTACCCCGGCGACACCTCCTGGCTGACCACGAGCACGAACTCGGTGCTCGTCCCCGCCGGGAAGTCCGTCACCGTCACCGTCAAGACCAGCGCCACCGCCGCCGGCGGCGTCGACCAGCCGGGCACCTACACCGCGACGCTGACGGCCAACGTCGTCAGCCCGCACCCCTCGCCCACGGTAGACGTCTCGATGCTCGTCGTCCCGACCGTCGACCAGGGCAAGGTGACCGGGACGGTCCTCGCCGCGACCTGCGAGGGCACCACCGTCCCGATCGGCGACGCCCAGATCCAGGTCCGGCCCGCCGACGGCGACCGGTTCCACTTCTGGACCGCCGACGACGGCACCTACGCCTACTGGTTCCCCGAAGGCGACTTCACCGTCATCGCCTCCAAGGACGGCTACGCCGCCGACTTCGGGAGCCTCGCGCTCCCGGCCGGCGACACCGCCGACCTGAGCTTCACCCTGGAGGAGCTGAACTGCTGATACCGAAGTGAACAAGCCCCCTGCCGCACGACGCGGCAGGGGGCTTTTCCGTGTGCCTAAAACGGATCGAATGCAACCGGTCCGGGCCTTCGGGGCGTACGTCCGTTGGGGACCCCAAAGTGGAGCTACCCCTGTCAACATGTCAATAGTCATCCAATTCCCTCCATACCCAACGGCTCCGGCGCCGCCGGGGCCACCCCCAAGGAGAAATTCGTGACAGTTGCACAGCGGCGCACGCGCCGCATCCTCGCCGCCGCCTTCGCAGGCGCGCTCGTACCGGGGCTCGCCGCCACCGGCGCGGCCGCCCAAGAGGCCGAGACCACCGAAGCCCTGATCGCAGAGAAAGTGGCCCCCGAACTCGTCGCCGAGATCGGCGACGAGGGTGACGCGGAGCTTTGGCTCCTCTTCACCGGCGCCCCCGACTACGACGCGGCGCTCGCCGCCGACACGAAGGAGCAGAAGGGCGCCGCCGCGGTCGCGGCCGCCAAGGCCTACGCCGAGACCTCCCAGCAGGAGGCCGTCGCCGCACTCGACGCCGCCGGCGCCGACTACGAGACCTACTGGGGCGCCTCCACGATCAAGGTGCAGGCCGACGAGGACCTCCTCGCCGACCTCGTCGCCCTCGACACCGTCGAGCAGGTCGTCGCCGCACCCGAGTACGGCATGATCGAACCGATCGCCCCCGGCGGCAAGGACGAAGCCGACGGCGGGTTCCAGACCTGGGACGCCGTCCAGTCCGCCGCCGCCGAATGGGGCGTCGACGACGTCGGCGCCCCCGAAGTGTGGGACGAGGGCTTCACCGGCGAGGGCATCGTCGTCGCCAACATCGACACCGGCGTCCAGTACGACCACCCCGCGCTCGCGGACTCCTACCGCGGCAACAACGGCGACGGGACCTACACGCACGACTACAACTTCTACGACATCCAGGACGCCTGCGAAGGCGACGACCCCTGCGACGGCGACGGCCACGGCACCCACACCATGGGCACCATGGTCGGCAACGACGGGATCGGCGTCGCACCCGACGCCGAGTGGATCGCCGTCAACGGCTGCTGCCCGAGCATCGAGACGCTCATCCTCGCCGGGCAGTGGATCGCGGCCCCCACCAACTCGGAAGGGAAGAACCCCGACCCGCTCAAGGCGCCGCACGTCGTCAACAACTCCTGGGGCACCACCATCCCCGGGTACGACCCGATCTACGCCGAGGTCGTCGACCTGTGGCACGCCTCGGGCATCATCCCGGTGTTCGCGGCCGGCAACAACGGCCCCGCGTGCCTCACCATGAGCACCCCCGGCGTGTACGAGAACGTGATCGCCGTCGGCGCGTACGACGAGGACCACGAGATCGCCGAGTTCTCCTCCCGCGGCCACGGCCTCAACGGGACCCTCAAACCCGACGTGTCCGCGCCCGGCGTCGACGTCCTGTCGGCGCTCCCGGGCGACGAGTACGGCCTCGGCGACGGCACCTCCATGGCCGCACCGCACGTCGCCGGCTCCATCGCACTCCTGATGTCGGCCTCGCCGACGCTCGAAGGCGACTACGAGGCCGTCTACGAGACGATCACCGGCACCGCCGTCGACACTCCCGACGACCAGTGCACCGGCGACGACGAGGCCAACAACGTCTACGGCCACGGCCGCATCGACGTCGAAGACGCCGTCGACGAAGCCCCCGCAGGCAAGTTCGGGTCCCTCTCGGGCGCCGTCACCGACCAGGACGGCAACACCGTCCCCGGCGCCAGGCTCGTCTTCGAAGGCGGCGTCGTCCGCGAAGCGACCACGAACGCCGACGGCGAATACGCCTTCGAACGCATCCCGGCCGGACGCTACCGCGTCACCGTCTCGAAGTTCCTCTACGGCGAGACCACCGGCGTCGTCCGCGTCAACCGCAACGGCGCGGCCGTCTTCGACGCCGAGATCGAACGCCTCGCCACCCGCACCGTCGCCGGCAGCGTCGTCGACGGCGGCGGCCACGGCTGGGCCCTCGACGCCGTCGTCTCCACCGCCGGCGGCGAAGCCGTCGGCGAGACCGACCCGTTCACCGGCGCGTTCAGTCTGGAGATCCCGGACGAAGGCGACTGGCCGCTCACCGTCGAGACCGCCTACCCCGGCTACCAGGTCGTCACCGTCGACCCCGACGACGCCGCACTCATCGAAGTGCCGCTCCTTGAGGGCTGCCTGGCGCCCGGCTTCGGGTCCAGCGTGCTCGACGAGCGCTTCGAATCCCTTGCGGCGCCGAGCGGCTGGGAAGTCGTCAACAACGGCGAGGACGACTTCCCGTGGGTGTTCGACGACCCGTGGGGCTACGGCAACTTCACGCCCGGCTCCGGCGGCTACGCCGAAGCCAACTCCGACGCCTCAGAAGTCGACCTGCTCACCGACACCGACCTCGTCACCGCGCCGTTCGACCTGAGCGCCGCGGCCGACCCGACCCTGTCCTTCGCGAACTTCTTCGTCGACGGCGGCATCGGCTCCGAAGCCGAAGTGCTCGTCTCGGTCGACGGCGGAGCCACCTGGGAACAGGTCTGGTACACCAACGAAGACCTCGAAGCCACCATCGAGACCGTCGACCTGACCGACTGGGCCGACCAGACCGCCGTCCAACTCAAGTTCCACTTCACCGACAACGCCACCTGGGCCTACTGGTGGATGGTCGACAACGTCCGCGTCGGCGGCTGCGAAGCCCTCGACGGCGGACTCGTGCGCGGCACCGTCACCGACGCGGCCACCGGCGACCCGATCGCCGGCGCCCGCGTCTACGACCCGGCCGCGGCCACCGCCGCCGTCACCGACGCCGAAGGCAAGTACGTCCTCTTCACCGACGCCGGCGACCGCACCCTCGAAGTGAGCGCCGGAGGCTACACCGCCGGCACCGCCGAAGCCACCGTCGTGAACGGCGAGATCACCGGCGCCGACGCCGAACTGGAGGCCGAAGCCTGAACTGACGCAAAATAAACGGGGCTCCCTGCTTTCGCAGGGAGCCCCTCTCTCGTTCTACGCCTGAAGGAACGGGTAGTCCACGTACGCCTCAGGACCCCGCCCGTACATCGACCGGTCCTCCCGCACCGGATTCAGCGCCGCACCCGTCCGGTACCGCTCCACCAGGTCCGGGTTCGCCAGGAACGCCCGCCCGAACGCGATCACGTCCGCACCCGCCTCCAGCAGCGCCACACCCCGCGACAGGCCACCGTCCACCGGGATCGGCAGCGCCTCGCCCAGCTCCGGATTCGCCACCAGCGGCCCCGCCCAGCGCCGCCGCAACTCGGCGAACAGCGGCTCGCCCGGCAGCGCCCGCCCGACGTGCAGATACGCCAACCCCAAGTGCGACAACGCGTCCAGCAGCGCCGGGAACACCGCCTCATTGTCCGACACGTCGATCCCGTTCCCCGTGTTCCACGGCGAGATCCGCAGCCCCGTCCGGTCCGCGCCCACCTCCGCGACCACGGCCTCCACGACCTCCACCACGAACCGGATCCGGTTCTCCACCGAACCCCCGTACCGGTCCGTCCGCCGGTTCACGCTCGTCGTCAGGAACTGGTTCAGCAGGTACCCGTTCGCCGCATGCACCTCCACGCCGTCCGCGCCCGCGCACCTCGCGTTCCGCGCCGCCGCAGCGAACTCGCCCACGGTGTTCTTGATGTCCGCCTCGGTCATCTCGACCGGGACCGGCGCGTCCTGGTGCCCCGTCGGCGTGTGGATCCCGCCGGGCAGACGCACCGCCGACGGCGCCAGCGGCAGGTGCCCGCCCGGGTTGTTGTCCGGGTGGCCGATCCGGCCGCCGTGCTCGATCTGGAGCACCAGCAGCCCGCCGCCCGCGTGCACCGCGTCGGCCACGGCCCGCCAGCCCTCGACCTGGTCCTCCCCGTAGAGGCCCGCGATCTCGGGGTACGTGAACCCGTACGGGCTCGGCGTCGACGCCTCGCCCACGATGAGGCCGGCGGACGC
This sequence comes from Glycomyces dulcitolivorans, assembly GCF_003265355.1. Classification (GTDB taxonomy): domain Bacteria; phylum Actinomycetota; class Actinomycetes; order Mycobacteriales; family Micromonosporaceae; genus Glycomyces; species Glycomyces dulcitolivorans. Next base: position 44,716 of record NZ_QFRW01000324.1, read on the forward strand.
GCGCTGGCCGTAGTACTCGGCCATGAGCGGCAGCGGCACGCCCTCGAACGTGGCGCGGTTGCGCGTCATCGGGGCCATGACCATGCGGTTGGGGAGCTCCAGGGCCCCGAGCCGGATGGGCTCGAACAGGCGCCGGGCGGTCGATTCGTTCGTCATGCGGGTAGCGTAGAACCTGACACCCATGTGAGGTTCAAGGGAATGTGAGGCACGCCATGCGAATCGGGGAGCTGGCCAAGCGGACCGGCGTCAGCGTCAGGTCCCTGCGCTACTACGAGGAGCGCGGCCTCCTCGCCTCAGAACGTACTCCAGGCGGCCACCGCGAGTACGCGGAGAAGGCCGTCGACCGGGTCATCCGCATCCAGGTCCTGTTCGCCGCCGGGCTCAACTCGGCCACCGTCGACTCGATCCTGCCGTGCATCCACGACGAGGACGGCGGCCCCAACGAGCACACCACCGAGAGCCTCGCCCGCGAGCTCACGGCCGAGCGCGAGCGCATCGACCGCACCATCGCCGACCTCCAGCGCACCAGGGCGATCCTCGACGAGGTCATCGCCACCGCGGCCCTCCCCGAGCCGGTCGAGGCCCGATAGGGAAGGGGCGGAACGCATCGCGGCCCGCCCCCGGTTCCTACGCGGCCCCTACCACTCCGCGAAGGTCCCGTCCTCCAGGCGCCACACCTGGTTGCGCCACCGGTGCGGCGACTCGGCGGCCTTGCGGACCGCGGCCTCGTCGACCTCGATGCCGAGCCCCGGTTTTGTCGGACGTGCGACGTACCCTTCGTCGAATGCGAACACCGAGGGGTCCACCAGGTAGTCGAGCAGGTCGTTGTCCTTGTTGTAGTGGATGCCCAGGCTCTGCTCCTGGATCAGGAAGTTCGGGGTCGCGAAGTCCACCTGGAGGCTCGACGCCAGCGCGATCGGCCCCAGCGGGCAGTGCGGCGCCAGCGCCACGTCGTACGCCTCCGCCATCGCTGCGATCCGCCGCACCTCCGAGATCCCGCCGGCGTGCGACAGGTCCGGCTGCGCGACTGCGATCCCCGCCGGGAGCACGTCCCGGTAGTCCCAGCGCGAGTACAGGCGCTCGCCCGTGGCGATCGGGATGGAGGTGCCCGCGGCGACGGCCGCGAGGTCCCGCGAGAACTCCGGCAGGACGACCTCTTCCACGAACAGCGGCAGCACCGGTTCGAGCAGGGGCAGCACGCGGCGCGCCATGGCCGTTGAGAAGCGACCGTGGAAGTCGATCGCGATGTCGAAGTCGTCCCCGACCGCCGCCCGCAGTTCCGTGAACTGGTCGACGATCCGGTGCACGGCCGCCGGGGACTCGATGTGCCCCAGCTGGGCCGCCGCGTTGCACTTCGCGGCGTCGAAGCCGTTCGCCTTGGCGCGCAGTGCATCCTCGGCCAGGGCCTCGACGGTGTCGCCGCCGATCCAGGTGTACACGCGGACCTTGTCGCGGACCGCGCCGCCGAGCAGCTCGTGCACGGGGACGCCCAGGGACTTGCCCTTGACGTCCCACAGGGCCTGGTCGATCCCGGCGACGGCGCTCGACAGCACCGGCCCGCCGCGGTAGAACCCGCCCTTGGTCATGACCTGCCAGTGGTCCTCGATCCGCGACGCGTCGGCGCCGATGAGGCGCTCGGCGAGCGTCTCGACGACCGCGGCGACGGCTTCGGCGCGCCCCTCGACGATCGGCTCGCCCCAGCCGACGACCCCGTCGTCGGTCTCGACGCGCACGAACAGCCATCGGGGCGGGACGAGGAAGGTCTCGATTCTGGCGATGTTCAAGGGAACCTCAATCTCTCGTGGAGGAATCTCAAGGGGCTAGCGGTGCTTGACCTGCCAGCCGCCGTCGACGGCGAGCTCGGCGCCGGTGACGTACGCGGCCTCGTCGGAGGCGAGGAACGCGATCACCGCGGCGACCTCCTCGGGTCGGCCGAGTCGGCCCGCGAGGGTCTTCCCGGCCTCGTCGGCGATCGACTCGGAGGACAGGCTGGAGAACTGGCGGGTGAGGATCGGGCCGGGCACGACCGCGTTGACCCGCACCGCGGGCGCGTATTCGACGGCGAGCTGGCGCACGAGCGCGGCGAGGCCGCCTTTCGCGGCCGCGTACGCGGCGAAGCCGGGGTAGGAGGCGTGCGCGTGGACGCTCGACACCGCCACCACCGAACCGCCTGCGGCCGTGAGCGCTTCGGCGAACACCTTGAGCCCCAGGTAGGTCGCCTTCAGCGTGACCGCCTGGACCACGTCCCAGTCGTCCTCGGGCAGTTCGTGCGGGGCGCCGAAGCGCAGCGCGTACGCGTTCGAGACGAGCACGTCGAGGCGCCCGTGCTCGCGAACCACACACTCCGCCAAGGACTCCCAGTCCGCCAACCGCGAGACATCACAGTGGACGAACACGGCTCCGGTCTCGGCGGCGGTCTTCGCGCCCGCGGCGTCGTCGACGTCGGCGAGGTACACGACCGCGTCCTCCGCGATGAGCCGCTCAACGCATGCGGCTCCGATCCCCATCGCGCCGCCCGTGACCACGGCGACCTTGCCTTCGAAGCGGCTCATGAGGCAACCCCCTCCGTAGAAGCCGGAGGCGGATCGGTGAGGTCCACCAGGGCCGCGGCCAGGTCCAGCCGCTCGCGCAGCACCAGGGCCGCGCCGCCGACCGCTCCGGCCTTGGCGCCCAAGTCGAGTGCCGCAGGGACCACGTCCACCTCGCGCACCAGCGTCAGCGCGTACCGCCGGATCGCCGTCCGCAGCGGCTCCAAAAGCACTTCACCGGCCCGCGCCAGCTCGCCGCCGATCACGATCCGCTCCGGGTTCAGCAGGTTGCACAGGCTCGCCAGCACCCGCCCGGTCATCTGCCCGACGTCCGCCAGCACCCCCTCACAGGCCCGGTCCCCGGCCGCCGCAGCGGCCAGCACGTCCTCCACGGTCGCCTTGGCCCCCAAGTGGGGACGCAGCGCCGCGAGCACCGCCGGAATTCCCGCGTGCAGCACCAGGCAGCCGCGGTTCCCGCACGGGCACGCCGGACCGTCCACGTTCACCGACGTGTGCCCCAGCTCCCCGGCCGCCCCGACCGCGCCGCGGAACACGCGGCCGTCCAGGATCAGCCCGGCCGCGATCCCGCTCGACAAGCCGACGTACAGCAGGTCGCGCACGCCGCGCCCGGCGCCGCTGTAGGACTCCGCGACCGCTTCGAGTCGCGTGTTGTTCTCGATCGCGACCGGCAGCCGCAGCCGCTGCGCGAACTCGTCGGCCGCGTGCACGTGGGACCACGGCTGGCCCGGCAGCGAGGTCGACACGATCCCCGTCGACTTCTCGATCGGCCCCGGCAGCCCGATCCCCGCCCCCACGATCCGGGCCCGGTCGAGCCCGTTCGCCTCGATGAGGCGGTCGAGGAGGTCGGCGGCGACGTCGATGCGCTCGGCCCAGCCGAGGTCCACGTCCACGGCCTGTCCGGCGCCGGCGATCTCGTTGTGGCCCAGGTCGGAGAGGTGGACCCACACGTGGTCGAAGGTGAAGTCCATGCCGAGGGCGACGGCCGCGGCGGGGTTGACGACGAGGGTCTCCTTGGCGCGGCCGTCGGACCCGGGGCCGGCGCCGCGGGACTCGACGACGAGGCCGCGGGCCATGAGGTCGGCGACGATCGTCGACACGGTCGTGCGGGAGAGGTCGGCGAGGCGGGCGAGCTCGGCGCGGTGCACGGGCCCCTTGCGGAGCAAGAGGGTGAGCAGGCGCTCCTGGTTCGCGCGGCGCAGTGACTGGAGGGAACCGCTGCTTGTCCGGGGCATGCGGCGATCATACCCGTCGGGCATAAATCTTTGTCAAGAGTCTTGACGAAATTGCGTCCGCGACGTTAAATTTCGTCCACAGACTTTCGTAACCCCTTTTTGAAAGGCGAACCCATGCGTGAATCCCTCGGGACACCGCTGTCCCGTCGCGGCCTGATGCGCGGCACGGCCCTCGGCGCGGCCGGCGTCGCGGGCGCCGGCGCCCTCTCCGCCTGCGCCCCTTCGGCGGGCGGCGACAGCGGCAAGACGACCCTCACGATCATGGCCCCGGAGAACGAGTTCAGCCCGGAGTTCCTCAAGTCCGCCGAGGAGCAGCTCGACGTCACGATCAAGCGCGTCGAGGTCGACGCCACCAAGCTCACCGCGATGCTCGCCAGCGGCACCGCCCCCGACCTGGTCCGCGGCCTCGGCGCGGTCGAGACGCCGTACATCGTCGCCCGCGACCTCGCGCTGCCCCTCGACGACTACTTCGCGTCCAGCGAACTGCTCAAAGAGGACGACATCGACCCCGTCAACGACGTGTGGCGCTACGACGGCTCCGTGCAGGGACAGGGCCCGCGCTACGGCATGGCGAAGGACTACTCGCAGGACGCCATGTTCTGGTACAACACCGCCCTGTTCGACGCCGCCGGCGTCGCCTACCCGTCCGAGACCGAGCCGGTCACATACGACCAGTGGCTCGACATGGGCAGGGAGCTCACCCAGAAGGACGGCGACACGACCACCGTCTACGGCCTCTCCGCGGGCGGCCTCGGCCTGTTCATCAGCCTCGCGAACATGACCGCCTCCGCGGGCGGCAGCCTCCTGTCCGAGGACCTCGGCGCCGTCGACTTCTCCTCGCCCGAAGGCCAGAAGGCCCTCACCTGGTTCCTGGAGTACGCCCGCGCCAAGGTCGGCTTCTCGCCGGTCGAACCGAACCCCGACGGCTGGGACTGGCCCCCGTACCAGACCGGCCGCCTCGCGCAGTCCTGGTCCGGCTACTGGTTCGGCGGCGCGATCGGCGCCGAGGCCGAACTCGCCGCGACCTCCCGCCTCGCCCCGGCCCCGACCATGGGCGGCGACCGCCTCAGCCCCTGCTTCGGCGCCACCGGCTACTGGATCCCCAAGGCCTCCAAGCAGCAGGACGAGGCCTGGCAGCTCTTCGAGTGGTTCATGGGCGGCGACCCGGCCAAGGAGCGCGCCGCCGGCGGCTGGGGCCTGCCGAGCCTCCTCTCGCTGCGCGCCGACCTGCCCACCGGCACCCCCGCCCAGGAGCAGGCGCTCGCGGCCGTGGAGGCCGAGGCCGACTACTTCAAGGTCCTGTCGTTCTCCCCGTACGTCAAGGTCGAGGCCCTCGACGCGGTGCTCAACCAGTACCTGCCCGACGCGATCAACGAGAACGCCAGCGCGGGCTCCCTCGCCGACACCCTGAACGCCGACATGAACGCGCTGCTCGACGAGGGCAAGGAACTCGTCAAGTGACCGCGGTCCTCACCTCGCCCGAGGCTCCCCCGGAGTCGCCCGCCCGGCCGCGCAGGAGGCGCGGCC
>NZ_QFRW01000325.1 GCF_003265355.1 Glycomyces dulcitolivorans
CCCGCCCCGCTCTCCGGGGCGGGGCCGCACGGGTTCGCGGTCAGGCCCTGGCGATCGCGATGTTCGTGTTGGAACGGGCGCCGGCCTCGTAGAACATGTAGAGGCGGCCGTCCTCCTCGGCGAAGGTCGGCGCGGCTGCGCGGGTGGCGGCGGGCTCGGTGTACAGGACGCCGAGGCGCTCGTCGCGGTCGAAGCTCGTGCCGACGTGGGCGACGCGGATGCGGCCGTCGCCGGAGTGGTAGACGACGTGCCCGCCGCCATTGCGCGACCAGTAGTGCGGACCCGAGAGCTGGCCGCCCTCGCCCGCGACGGGCGACAGGAGCGGCTGCTGCTTGAACTGCCAGCCCGAGGCGAGCTGGTTCGACCAGCCGATGAAGATCTTCCGGGTCCCGGCCTGGTTGCCCATGAACAGCATGATGTGGACGCCGGCCTGCGTCGGATGCGGGAAGACCCGCGCGTAGGACGCCTCGGTGACGTCCGACGGGAGCATCGAGGTGTGGAGGACCGTGGCGCCGTAGGTGAACGAGCGGCCGTCGGTCGAGGTCGCGACCCGGGTGGTGCGGTTGTCGCCGTGGAAGTACAGGTAGATGCGGCCGTCGGCCTCGTTCCAGACCGCGTGCGGGCTCGACACGTGCGGCACCGTCGAGTAGTGCGGCGGCCAGGAGTTCGAGATGATCGGGTTGGCCGGGTACTCCTTCCACGGCCCGGCGAGGGAGTCGGCGTAGGCGAGGCAGATCCCGCCCGGGTCGTCGTGGGGCGCGTAGTACATGTACCAGGCGCCCAAGGGGTTCTGGACCCGTCCGGCCACGTACCGGATCGAGGGGAAGATGATCTCCTTCCTGGCGGGCGCGTAGCTGAGGGTGCTCTTGTCCATCGCCGCACCGAGGCGGGTGAAGGTCGGGAAGCCGGCGGGGACGGCGGCAGCGGGGGCGGCGCCGAGGGCCGCGGTCGTGCCGAGGGCGGCGGCTCCGATGAGCAGGCCGCGGCGGCCGAAGGCGGATCGTCGGTCGGGGTCCATGACGCTCTCCTGTCCGGCCCGGCGGCCGCGCCGCGCTCGGGCGGTGCAGAGGCACCGCGGTGGGCCTGTGGAGGACGAGTGTCCGGGCTGGGATGAGCGGCAGTCAAGATGATAATACGTATTATCATCTTGACGGTCCGAAAATCGGCGGGCAACATGATCACACGCACCAGTGGTTATACGCATTATATGCCCGTCGAGAAAGGCCCCGCCGTGACCGGACCCCGCCGCCGCGTGACGCAGCGCGACATCGCCCGCATCTCGGGCGTCAGCCAGGCCACCGTCTCCCTCGTGCTCAACAACCGCCTCGACGGCGGCGTCAGGATCGCCGCCGAGACGCAGCAGCGCGTCCTCGACGCCATCCGCGACACCGGCTACGTCGCCGACCCGATCGCGCGCCGCCTCGCCGACCAGTACAACCGCATCATCGGCGTGTTCACCTACGAGCCCGTGTTCCCTTCGGGCGCAAGGGACTTCTTCCACCCGTTCCTCCTCGGACTGGAGGAGCAGGCCGAGCGGCTCGGCTGCGACCTGCTGCTGCTCACCAGCGCGCCCGTCGACGGCGGCCGGCGGCGCATGTTCGCCGACGGCAGCCGCATCCGCCTCGCCGACGGGTGCGTCCTCCTCGGCCAGGAGGTCGACCGCGGAGACCTCGAACGCCTTGTCGCCGAAGGCATCCCGTTCGTGTCGGTGGGCCGCCGGGACGACGCGGGCGGGCCGGTGCCGTACGTCGGCGCCGACTACCCGGTCGCGGTCGCCGCACTCGTCGAGCGCGCGGCCGCCTTGGGGCACCGGCGGATCGCCTACGTCGGACGCGGCGAAGGACCGGAGTCCTATGCGGACCGCCTGCGCGGGTTCCGCGCCGCCGCCGCGAAGGCGGGCGTCGAGTACGGCCGCATCGGCACCGCCGCGGCCGAGCCGCTCGACGCGGCCGTCGCCGAGGGCGTGACCGCGCTGTTCCTCGAAGAGCCCGCCGACGTCCCGGCCGTCACCGCCTGGGCGGCCGAACGCGGCCTCGACGTCCCCGCAGACCTTTCCCTTGTCGCCCTTGGAGACCCGACCCGGCCGGTGTCGATCGACCTCGACGTCGCCGGGTTCACCATCCCCCGCCGCGAGATGGGCCGCCAGGCCCTCGACGTGTTCTTCGCACTCATCGAGGGCGCCGAGACGAACGTGCAGCGGCTGCTCCCGTGCGAACTGCACGACGGCGCGACCCTCGCGCCGGCCCCCACCGGAAGGAACAACTCTTGAAGCAGGAACTGCAAGCCGACATCCTCGTCGTGGGCGGCGGGCTCGGCGGCGTCGCCGCCGCGCTGGCCGCGCTGCGCGCCGGGAGGCGCGTCGTCCTCACCGAGGAGTACGACTGGATCGGCGGCCAGCTCACCAGCCAGGCCGTCCCCCCGGACGAGTCGTCCTGGGTGGAGCAGTTCGGCATCACCGCGTCCTACCGGCAACTGCGCGAAGGGATCAGGGAGTACTACCGGCGCCACTACCCGCTCACCGAGGCCGCCCGCGCCAAGCGGGACCTGAACCCCGGCGGCGGGCACGTCAGCCGCCTGTGCCACGAGCCGCGCGTGGCCGTCGCGGTCCTGGAGTCGATGCTCGCGCCCTACCTCGGGTCCGGGATGCTGCGGCTCCTCCAGCCGTACCGGCCGGTCGCGGCCGACGTGGACGGCGACCGGGTCGAGGCCGTGACCCTCGTGCACCGCGACAGCGGCGAGGAGGTCGTGGTCGGCGCGCCGTACGTCCTGGACGCGACCGAGACCGGAGAACTGCTGCCCCTCACCGGGACGGAATACGTCACGGGCTTCGAGTCCGGAAGGGACACCGGGGAGCCGAGCGCGCCCGACGAGGCGCAACCGGACAACATGCAGGCCGTGTCGGTGTGCTTCGCGATCGACCACGTCGACGGCGACCACGTCATCGACAAGCCCGCCGACTACGACTTCTGGCGGGACTTCCGCACCGACTTCTGGGGCGGGAACCTCCTCGGGTTCCGGGCCCCCAACCCGCGCACCCTCGAAGCGGCGGAAAGGACCTTCGAGCCCAACCCCGACGACGACCCGCTCGCGGTCGTCGGCGACCAGCGCCGCGGCGGCGGCGACATGAACCTGTGGACCTTCCGCCGCATCGCCGCCCGCCGCAACTTCACGCCCGGCGCGTACGCCAGCGACATCACCCTCGTCAACTGGCCGATGATCGACTACTTCCTGGCGCCCGTCATCGACAACCCCGACGCCGCAGCGCATCTGGAGAAGGCGCGGGGCCTGTCCCGCAGCGTCCTGTACTGGCTCCAGACCGAGGCGCCGCGCGCCGACGGCGGAACCGGCTGGCCGGGACTGCGCCTGCGCGGCGACGTCACCGGATCGGCCGACGGCCTCGCCCAGGCCCCCTACCACCGCGAATCGCGGCGCATCAAGGCCGAGTACACCGTGGTCGAGCAGGACCTGTCGGCGGCGGTGCGCGGCGACAAGGGCGCCGTGTCCTATCACGACAGCGTGGGGATCGGCATGTACCGCATCGACCTCCACCCCTCCACCGGAGGCGACAACTACATCGACGTCGCCTCCTGCCCGTTCGAGATCCCGCTCGGCGCACTCCTGCCGGTGCGGGTCGAGAACCTCCTCCCCGCCGGGAAGAACCTCGGCACCACCCACATCACCAACGGCTGCTACCGGCTCCACCCGGTCGAATGGAACATCGGCGAGGCCGCCGGGGCCCTCGCGGCCTTCGCCTTCGAGCACGGCACCCGGCCGCGCGCCGTCGGCGCCGACCCGGCGCTCCTCGCCGCGTTCCAGGACCGGCTCGCCGCGCAGGGCGTCGAACTGCGCTGGCCCGACGTCGCCGCCTACTGACAACGCCGTCAACCGAAAGGAACGACCCCTGATGAGAAAGCCCGCTCGGATACTGCTGGCCGCCGCCGCGGCCGCACCGCTCTCCCTGGCCGCCTGCGGCGGCGGCGACGAGGGCCCGGTGACGCTGCGCATGACCACCTGGTCGGCCAGCGAGGACCACCTCGCGATGCTCAGCGAGATCGCCGACGCCTACATCGCCGACCACCCCGACGTCGAGGCGATCGAGTTCGACCCGCTCCCCTTCGAGGGCTACACGAGCACGCTCACCACGCAGATCGCCGGCGACAACGCCCCCGACCTGGCGTGGATCCTGGAGAACTCCGCGCCCGACTTCGTCTCCAGCGGCGCCCTCGTGCCGCTGGACGAGACGCTCTCGGGGACAGACGGATACGAGTACGACGACCTCATCCCGGCCGCGACCGAGCTGTGGCGCGAGGGCGACGAGCTGTACGCGTACCCGTTCTCGACCTCGCCGTTCGGCGTGTTCGTCAACAACGACCTCCTCGCCGCCGCAGGGCAGCCCACCGCGGCCGAGCTCATCGCCTCCGGCGAGTGGACCTGGGAGCGGGTCGTCGAGGCCGGCGCCGCCGTCCACGCCCAGAGCGGCGTCGACGGCCTGGTCATCCGCGACTTCGACTACTCCGGCTGGGACAACCTCTCCACCCTGTGGACCGGTTGGGGCGCAAGCGCATGGAGCGAGGACGGCACCGAGTGCGGGTTCGACGACCCGGAGATGACCGCGGCGCTGACGTTCATGCACGACGCGGTGTTCGCGCAGGAGGCCATGCCCGGCCCCGGCACGACCGCCGACTTCTTCGCGGGCGAGGCGGCAATGACCGTCACCCAGATCTCCCGCGCCGGGCTCCTCGCCGAAGCGGAATTCGGGTGGGACCTGGTGCCGCTCCCGGCCGGGCCCGCGGGCGAGTACTCGGTGATCGGGCAGGCCGGGCTCGGCGTCCTCACCGTCGCCCCGCACCCCGAGGAGGCCGCGGACTTCCTGGCGTACCTGACGAACCCGGAGAACTCCGCGAAGCTCGCCCAGTACTTCCCGCCGCCGCGCGAGTCGCAGCTGACCGCCGAGGTCCTCGGGCAGGCCAACCCGCTGCTGACCCCCGAGCAGCTCCAGACCGTCGTCATCGACCGCATCGACGCGGGCGTCGTCAAACCCGGCCACACCGGCCAGGCCCAGCTCGACCAGGCCGTGCGCGCCGCGCTCGACCCACTGTGGACCCCCGACGCCGACGTCGCGGGCGTCCTCGCCGAGCTGTGCACCGCCATCGAACCGCTGCTGGCGCAATGACACGCACGGAAGTGAAGACCGCCGTCCCCGGCCGGGTGCAGACCCGGCCGGGGCGGCCCGGGTGGTGGACGGCGCGGCGCCGCGACCACCTCGCCGGGTTCCTCTTCGTCGCCCCGCAGCTGGCCGGCACGGTCCTGTTCGTGATCCTGCCGCTGGGCCTGATGTTCTGGTACAGCTTCCACGACTGGAACGTCCTCGCCGGGGGCTTCACGTGGACCGGCGGCGAGAACTACGGGCGCCTCGCCCAGGACCCGGCCCTGCCCGGCGTCCTCGGCACGACCGCGATGTTCTCCATCGGCCTGGTCGCGCTCAACCTGAGCCTGGCGCTGGTGCTGGCGATCCTGCTCGACCAGAAGCTGCGCGGCACCATCGTGTTCCGCACGATCTTCTTCTCCCCCGTCGCGGTCACCTTGGTGGCGTGGACGATCGTGTGGCGCTTCCTGCTCCAGGACGACGGCGGCGTCAACGGCCTCCTGTCGACGATCGGCGTCGAGGGCCCGAACTGGCTGCGCGGCGAGACCACCGCGATGGTCGCCGTCGTCGTCGTGCAGGTGCTGAAGAACGTGGGGCTGAACATGGTCCTGTTCCTCGCGGCGCTGCAGGGCGTCCCGAAGGAGCTGTACGAGGCGTCCACCATCGACGGCGCCGGGGCGTGGACCAGGTTCCGACGCATCACGATGCCGATGATCAGCCCGACGATCCTGCTCACCTCGATCATCACCGTCGTCGGCTCGCTCCAGGTCTTCGCCCAGATCGACGTCCTCACCAGCGGCGGGCCGGGCACCTCGACCACCGTGCTCGTCTACTACCTGTACCAGAACGCCTTCCAGTTCCACGACTTCGGCTACGGCGCGACCCTCTCGGTCCTGCTGTTCGCGATCGTCCTGGTGCTCACCGTGATCCAGTGGCAGATGCGCCGGAAGTGGGTCGTCCATGAAGACTGAACGCCTCACCACCCAGCGCTCGCGGCGCGCGAAGCTGCTCCTGTACGGGCTGCTGTGCGTCCTGGCGGTCCCGTTCGTGTTCCCCACCTGGTGGATGGTCACGTCGAGCCTCAAGTCCGCCAACGACATCTTCGCGTTCCCGCCGTCGATCCTCCCCGCGGACCCGTCCCTGAGCGCCTACGCCCGCGTCTTCGAGTTCGCGCCGTTCGCCGCCCAGTACTTCAACAGCATGTACATCGCCGCGGTCGTCACGGTCGGGACGCTCGCGGTGTCCTCGCTGGCCGGATACGCGTTCGCGCGCATCCGCTTCCCCGGGCACAACCTGCTGTTCCTGGTGGTCCTCGTCGGCCTGCTCATCCCGAGCGAGGTCACCATCGTGCCGCTGTTCCAGCTGTTCAACGGGCTCGGCATGGTCGACACGCACTGGCCGCTGCTGCTGGTTCCGATCTTCGGCGCCCCCAGCGTCCTGGCGACGCTCATCATGCGGCAGTTCTTCATCGCCCTGCCCGCCGAGGTCGAGGAGGCCGGGCGCATGGACGGCCTCGGGCGGCTCGGCCTGTACTGGCGGATCGCGCTGCCGCTGTCGCGCCCGGCCCTGGGCGCGGTCGCGATCTTCTCGTTCCTCCACAGCTGGAACCTGTACCTGGAACCGGTCGTGTTCCTGTCCACGCCGGAGAAGTTCACGCTCCCCCAGGCGCTCACGCAGTTCACCGACGCCTACGGCGGTCCCATGTGGGACGTGCAGCTGTCGGCGGCGACCCTGTCGGCGCTGCCGGTGCTCATCGTCTTCGTCGTGGCCCAGCGCCAGTTCGTCGAGGGCCTGGCGCACACCGGCCTCAAAGGATGAAGCGGTGCCCCGGCCGAGGGGCCGGGGCACCGCTTCACGTCACTGCGCTACAGCCCGAGGTCGTTGCGGAAGTTCTCGGCCGCGTTCTGCGCGCCGTCCTGCGCGTCCTGCGCGGCGTCCTCCGCGCCCTGCACCGCGTCGCCGGCCTGGCCCGCCGCATCGGGGACGTACTCCTGGTACGCCGCGTCCGTCGCGTCGCCCGCCATCTCGCCGGCCTGGCCCTTCGCCTCTTCGACGGCGCCGGTCACCATGTCCTTCAGCTCGTTGAACTTGTCCAGCAAGCCCATAGACCTACCCCCTTTTCGCGTCGGTACGTCCCACTATAGGGGGACAAGGTGTCGGTGCAAAGTTCCCGAAACGACACCCGCGAAAACATCGCCGATCCGTGCTAGGAATATGCATGCCTCAGCACCGGAACTACGACGCCGTCATCGTCGGCGGCGGCCACAACGGCCTCGTCTCCGCCGCCTACCTCGCCCGCGCCGGCAGGCGCGTCCTGGTCCTGGAACGCTTGGGCCGCACCGGAGGCGCCGCGATCTCCGCCCCCGCGTTCCCCGGCGTCGACGCCCGGCTCTCGCGCTACTCCTACCTGGTGAGCCTGTTGCCCCGCAAGGTGGTCGAGGACCTGGGCCTGCGGTTCCAGGTGCGCAAGCGGCACGTCTCCTCCTACACCCCGGCCGAGCGCGGCGGGCGGGACACGGGCCTGCTCGTCACCCGCGACCAGGGCCGCAACCGCGAGTCGTTCGCGCGGCTCACCGGCTCCGACGACGAATACGAAGCGTGGCAGGAGTTCTACGGCGCGGCCGCCCATGTGGCGCAGCGGGTGTTCCCGACCCTCACCGAGCCGCTGCCGACCGCGGACGACCTGCGCCGCCGCGTCGGCGACGACCGTGCCTGGCACATGTTCTTCGAAGCGCCCCTTGGGGAGGCAATCGAGACGAGCTTCCGCGACGACCTCGTCCGCGGCGTCGTCCTCACCGACGGCCTCATCGGCACCTTCACCTCCGCGTGGGCCGAGGACCTGCGGCAGAACCGCACGTTCCTGTACCACGTCATCGGCGGCGGCACCGGCGACTGGAACGTGCCCGTCGGCGGCATGGGCGCCTTCACCGACGAGCTCGCCGCCGCCGCGCGGGCCGCGGGCGCCGAGATCCTGACCGGCCACGAGGTCACGGGGATCGCCGCCGACGGCGCGCGGGCCGAGGTGGCATTCGCGAGCGGGGACGGGACCGGGACGGTGGAGGCGCGGCACGTGCTGGTCAACGCCTCCCCCGAGGCGCTCGCGGGCCTGCTCGGCGAGACGGCGCCAGCGCCGGCCGAGGGCGCGCAGCTCAAGGTCAACATGCTGCTCAAGCGGCTGCCGCGGTTGAAGGACGCCGACGTGGACCCGCGGGACGCGTTCTCGGGGACGTTCCACGTCTCCGAGACGTACGAGCAGCTGGAGGCGGCCTACGCGGAGGCGGCCGCGGGGCGGCTGCCGTCGCGCCCGCCCTCGGAGATCTACTGCCACTCCCTGTCCGACCCGTCGATCCTCGGCGCGGACCTGGTGCGCCAGGGGTACCAGACGCTGACCCTGTTCGGCCTGCACGCCCCCGCGCGGCTCTTCCAGGGAGACAACGAGGCGGCGAAGGCCGCGCTCCTGGACGCGACGATCGCGCAGCTCGACCGGTACCTGGACGAGCCGCTCGCCGACTGCCTGGCCGAGGACGAGAACGGGGAGCCGTGCATCGAGGCGAAGACCCCGGCCGACCTGGAGCGGGACCTGCGGCTGCCGGGCGGGAACATCTTCCACCGGGACCTGTCGTGGCCGTACCGGACCGACGGGGCGCCCGGGCGCTGGGGCGTGGAGACCGCCCACGCGAACGTCCTGCTCTGCGGGGCCGGGGCGGCCCGCGGCGGCGGGGTCAGCGGCATCCCCGGGCACAACGCGGCCATGGCCGTGCTCGAAGCCTGATATCGGGGGATGGACACGACGACCGCCGAGTGCCGCCGGGGCCCGCGCCGAAGCGCGGACCCCGGCGCGGCCGGTCTAGTGGGCGGTCCGGTGCCGGCCCGAAGCGATCGCCTCGGCGACGCCGATGAGCAGCACCGATGCGATGACCGCAACGACGAAGCCCAGCACGTTCAGCTCCCAGACGTCACCGGTGCCGAGCAGGTTCGCGATGGTCCCGCCGATGACCGATCCGACGAGTCCGAGCAGGAGCGTGGCGAGGATGCCGAGCGACTGCTTGCCGGGCTTGATCAGGCGCGCGAGCGCACCGATGACCAGGCCTGCGATGATGAATCCGATCATTGGAACCTCCGAGTTCGGTTGACCGAGGTGTCCTCCGTGTACCCCGCCCGGGCCGGTTCCACACCGCCGGGCCCCTCGGCCCGGCGGTGCTGCGCCGGTGGCGCGCTAATTCAGCGTGAAGCTGATGAACCGCGGTTTGTAGATGCTCGGATCGGTGTAGTGGGAGCCTTCGGCGGTCATGCGGCTGTCGAAGGTGTTGACGTTGTAGGACATGACGAAGCGGTTGCCGGAGCTGATCGTCGGGTGGAGGTGCGCGTTGTAGGCGAAGATCCGCTCGTCGCCGTAGCTGCCCCACAGGCCGGTCTCCGGCATCGAGTAGACCAGGCTCTGGTTGGTGAACGGCCCGGCCGGCGAGCAGGAGGTGTAGGCGTACACCTTGTTGTTGAACGCGAGGGTCGAGTCCTGGGTGACCAGGACGTACTGGCCGTTCCACTTGGTCACGGAGTACTCGTTGGCGATGCCGTTGAGGCCGACGCCGGTGTCGGACTCGTAGGCGGTCCACCCGTCGGCGGTCCAGTACTGCCATTTCGCGGTGGCGCCGAGGTCGGAGCCGTGGACGCGGGCGATGCGCTGCTTCTTGTTGGTCGGCGCGTCGGCGATCCCGTAGATGTAGGTGTAGCCGTCCCCGGACTGGCTGGCCGGGAGGAGGGCCGAGCCCCAGGCGCCGGCCTGCGAGGGCAGGGGCTCGACGCTGATGGGGTCGCTCAGGTTCGACAGGGAGAAGGTCGCGACCACGTTCTGGTCGAACCGCCAGTCCCAGTCGCCGGTGCCGAACCGCAGGTACTCCTGGAAGACCACCTGGAGGTAGTCGGTGCCGTTCTGGCGCGAGATCATCCCGTCGCCGAGCCAGTACCAGTGGTTGGCTTCGGGCGGCGGCATGATCGCCTCGGGGTTGGCGGTGGTGCCGCCCTGGATGGTCGAGAGGCTGCCGCCGTCCTGTCTGACGAAGGTGCTGTTGATGAGCGGTGCGGTGACCGGTCTGGTGCCGTCGCTGTTGAGCGGCCCCAGGAACGTGTCGGAGAACAGCCACAGCAGGTCGCCGTCGGGCAGGCGCACCGAGTAGGTGGAGTCGCCGCCGGTCCAGCCGTTCGGGGTGGACTCGGCGTAGTCGAGGAACTGCTGCTCGGGGGCGACGCCGTCGTCCTGGAGGTTGCTCACGGTGAGGCTGGAGAGGTTGCACGACGGGTGGTCGAGCGGGACGAGGGCCCTGACGCGGAAGCGGTACTCGCGGCCGTCGCCGTCGGCCTCGACCGAGTTGGTCTGGAGGTCGGTGCGGGTGGCGATGAGGGTGACGACCATCGGGTAGGCGAAGTCGGTCACGGTGATGACGTTGCCGGCGTCGGGGTAGACCGCGCGTGCGGCGGTGGGGTACTCCGAGAGGCTGCCGGGGCTGCCCTGCGGGGACCAGACCATCGCCACGTACTGGAGGTCGTCCCTGCCCTCGGTGGAGATGGTGAGGCGCGACCGGTAGTCGCTGGTGGGGTCGCCGGAGTTCTGCATGGCGGAGAAGTCGAAGTAGGCGGACCCGCCCGGTTCGATCGTCTCCGCGTAGGTCTGCTGGGTGCCGAGGGGGACGGCGCGGGTGGTGCGGGCGGGGCGGTACTCCTCCAGGAGGTGGTCGTCGGTGCGGGTGTCGCCCATGAGGAAGTCGCGCCACAGGTCGCGTTCGGTGTCGTTGTACCCGTACCCGGCCATGGGGTTCGGCGGGGCGCCGCCCTGCTCGGCGGCGAGGCGGTAGTTCGCGACGGAGTAGCCGAGGAGGGTGGAGGGGATGTCGAGGCCGTACGAGGTGAGCACGGCCTTGATCGCGGTGATCGGCGTCGAGTCGTGGTTCTTGATGTGCTCCCAGGTCTTGCGGACGGCCGTGGCGCTCCCGGTGGCCTCGTTGAGGTAGAACGCGAGCGTGAAGGTGCTGTACTGGCGCGAACTCCCTAGGTCTTCGGCGGCGTTGAGGGCGCGTCCTGGATCGCCGAGGTGCTCGGGGATCGCGTGGGCGTACATCGTCGCGGCGGTGGGGTTGCGCGGGTCGTACGGCTGGAGCCGGTAGGACATGAGGGTCGCCCATTCGGCGGTCGACTCCATCCACCAGTTCATGGTCTTGAAGTCGCTGCCGCCGAGCCAGTCCTGGACGTAGGCCCAGCCGATGTCGCCGACGTCGTCCCAGTACTGGTACTGGACGATGTGGAAGAACTCGTGGCGGGGCAGGTAGTCGTAGTTGTCGGCGTCGTTCAGGCCCGGGTCGGAGGGCAGGATGATCATCGGCTGGTCGTTGGCGCCGAACGGGAGGGTGAACGCGCCGCCGTTGAACCAGCCCTCCTGGGTGTCGTTGAGCCCCACGATGACCGCCCAGGGGCCGTCGCCGGGGTCGACGGGGTAGCCCATCGAGCGGTAGGCCGACTGGGCCTCGTCGATGGCGTTGATCATGTCGACCACCGCGGTGGGGCGGCCGTTGGGTCCGGCGGCGGCGGGGACGCCGCGCGTGTCGCCCGGGTTGTTCTTGATGTCGTAGAGGAACACGAAGTCCCCGGCGAACGCCTGGCACTCGTAGTCGTGGAAGTTGTAGTTGTAGGAGGAGGCGCAGTCGTCGGCCGCCGCGGTGGCGGCGTCCTCCATGTCGAACTGCTCGACGTCGAGCGATTCGGCGGTGATCTCCTGGCGCACGGCGCTGTCCTCGGCGGCGCGCGCCGAACCCGCTTCGTACGGGCCGAAGTCGGCGTCGCCGTCGTCGGTGAACGCGTCGAACGCGGCCTGGTCGAACGGCTGCGGTTCGGCGACGCCCTGCTGCTGGAGCTCCTCGGTCGCCGTCTCGGTCTGGGGGGTGGTGTCAGAGGCCGCCTCTGGTGGGGCGGCCTGGGTGGGCTGGATGACCAGCATGCTGACGAATACCGCTGCAGCGCAAGCGATCGGAAGTCTTCTCAAGACTGTCCTCCGTCCCGATGGTATCGATACCAATGAGTATGGCAGCGATCGCCCCATGGGGATAGAGCTCAGTGGAGAGGAATTCTCCGGGCGCCGACCGGCTCCCGGGTCAGCCGCGCGGCGACCACACGCCTTGCGCCGTACCGGCGTCGAGGTGGCGCCCGTAGGCCACGACCTTGGCCTGCACGACGTCGAGGCAGGCGTGGAGCTCCTCGATCTTGGCCCGCACGTCGTCCTCGTGGCGCCGGAGGAGCTTCAGGCGCTCGGCCTCGTTGCCGGGCCCGGCCGCGACCAGGGCCGCGAACTCGCGGATCGCCGCGATCGGCATCCCGGACTCGCGCAGGCGGTTGAGGAGCCCGAGCCAGTCGAGGTCGGCCCGGTCGAAGACCCGGCGGCCCGAGGCCGAGCGCGGGATGTCGCGCAGGAACAGGCCCTCGCGCTCGAAGAACCGGAGCGCGTGCACGCTCAGACCGGTCGCCACGGCGACCTCGCCGATCGAGAGACCCTGGACGTCCATGGGCGCCATCGTAGCGGACGGGCCTGACCTCGCGTTCCGCTCATATTTAGCGATCAACCGGCGTTCACCTGTCGAAATGGTTTGTCGATCGGGCCGATCGGATGCAAGCTGGTCCGGTGCCCGGGTCGACTCCGGGCATCCGCGTGCCCACCGTCCGATTGGATCGCCGTGACCGAATCCTCCCTGCGCGAGCGCCCGCCCCGCACCGACCCGGTGCTGGCGCGCTGGCGCAACGCCGTGTTCACGATCTTCGCGCTCTCGGGCTTCGTGTTCGCCAACTGGGCGGCGCGGGTGCCGAACATCCGCGACATCCTCGGGGCCTCGACGCAGGAGATGGGGATCCTCATCCTCGGGCTCTCCGCGGGCGCGATCCTCGGGCTCGTCGCCTCCAGCCACGTCATCACGCACCTGGGCGTCAACCGGGCGATCCGCTGGTTCCTCGCGACCGCGGCCGTCGGGCTCATCGCGGCCGGGCTCATCGCCGGGTTCGCCCCCGGCTTCTGGCTCCTGTTCGCCGCGCTCGCGATCGCAGGCGCGGGCAACTCCGTGCTCGACGTGGCGATGAACGTCGCGGGCGCGGCCAACGAGCGGCGCATCGGCAAGACCCTGATGCCGATGTACCACGCCGGGTTCAGCGTCGGCACCATGCTCGGCGCCGGCACCGGCGCACTCACCGAGCAGCTCGGCGTCCCCGTCGAGGCGCACCTGACCGCGGTCGGCCTCCTGGTCATCGCGGTCGACCTGTGGGTGGTGCGCTTCCTCCAGCCCGCCGAGGAGCCGCACGAGGCCGAGCCGGGCGAGGCCGCGGGCTGGCGCGGCAGGCTGTCGGCGTGGTCGGACCCGCGCATCCTCCTCATCGGACTGATCATCCTCGGCATGGCCTTCACCGAGGGCACCGCCAACGACTGGCTCGGCCTGGCGATGGTCGACGGCTACGGCCTCACCAACCCCGGCGGCGCCGCGGTGTTCGCGGTGTTCGTGACCGCGATGACGGCGGGGCGGTTCTTCGGCGGGGCCGCGCTCGACCGCTTCGGACGCGTCCCGGTCCTGGCCGGGTCGGCGTTCCTGGCCTTCGGCGGGCTCCTGCTCGTCATCATCGGCCCGACCGCGCCGATCGCGATCGCCGGTTCGGTCCTGTGGGGCGTGGGCGCCTCGCTCGGGTTCCCGGTCGGCATGTCGGCCGCCGCCGACGACCCGCGCAAGGCCACCGCGAACGTCGCCGCCGTCGCCACGATCGGCTACCTGGCGTTCCTCGTCGGCCCGCCGCTCATCGGCCTCCTCGGCGACCAGGCGGGCCTGCGCAAGGCGTTCCTGGTGGTCCTGGTGCTGGTCGCGGTCGCGCTGATCTGCTCCCCCGCGGCCCGCAAACCGAAGGGCCTCACCGCGGCCGAGTAGCCGGAGCACCGCGCCACCCGGCCGTCAGATACCCTACCGGGGTATCATCGGCGGCCGGGGGCTCCGGCCTGGAAAGGAACGCCCGCAATGGACCATTCCCACCACGAGCACCATGAGCACCACGACCACGAGGGCCACGACGCGCACGCCGAGCCGGCCCCGCCCGCCGCGTCCTGGAGCATGGCCGTCTCGGCCACCCTCCACTGCCTGACCGGCTGCGCCATCGGCGAAGTGCTCGGCATGATCATCGGCACCTCGCTGGGCTGGCACGGCGCCGCCACGATCGTCCTCGCCATCGCGCTCGCGTTCGTCTTCGGCTACGCGCTCACCATGCGCGGCGTCATGCGCTCGGGCGTGCCCTTCCGCCAGGCCGTCAAGATCGCCCTGGCCGCCGACACCATCTCCATCGCCGTCATGGAGATCGTCGACAACGCCCTCATGCTCGCCATCCCCGGCGCCATGGAGGCCGGGGTCGGCGACCTCCGCTTCTGGGTCTCGCTCGCCATCGCGCTCGCGGTCGCGTTCGTGCTCACCGTCCCGGTCAACCGCTGGCTCATCTCCCGCGGCAAGGGCCACGCCGTGGTGCACGCCCACCACGGCCACTGATCACCCGCGGCCCAGGCGGAGCCGTCTGGCGCCGACGCTGCGGCGGCGGTCGGTGACGAGGATCGTCGCCAGCGCGCCGACGCCGAGCCAGACGGCGAGCTGGGCGACCCCGGAGGCGAGGCCGGGGCCGCCGAGCGCGGCGGCCCGCAGCGCGATCACCGCGCCGTGGGTCGGGATCCAGCCGATGAGCGCGTACAGCGGCGAGGGAACCGTGGAGACGACGCCGAGGGCGATCGTGAGGATGAGGACGGCGACCGAGGCGAGGCGCCCGGCGCGGCCGAAGATCGCCACGAGCGCCTGGTTCAGGGCCGTGAACGCGAACGCGGCCAGGAGCGCGACCCCGAGGAACTGGAGGGCGCGCGCGAGTCCGAGTCCCATGACGGGCGCGGCGATCGCGGTGATCGCCAGGGCCGCGAGCGAGGCGGCGGTGGCGCCCGGGAGCGCGGACTGGAGGACGATCCGCCAGGTCGGGGCCCGCGAGGTGAGGATGCCTTCGGGGACCGCGGCGGTCACGAGGTAGACCGCGAGGGCCAGGCCCCACAGGGCGATCGCGGCGAACAGGCCGATGGCGAGCCGGCCGAAACCGGTGCCGTCGATCGAGGCGGTGGTGGGGTCGGCGGCGACCGAGGACAAGTGCGTGCGCTCGGCTTCGGTGTAGGTCGGGACCTGGTCGCGGCCTTCGGCGAGGCCCGAGGCGAGTTCCTGGGCGCCGTCGTCGACTTCGTTCGCACCCGAAGCGAGTTCGTCCGCGCCGGACGCGAGCTGGTCGGCGCCGGAAGCGAGTTCCTGTGCGCCGGAGTTGGTCTGGGCCGCGCCCGAGGCGAGTTCGTCGGCGCCGCTGGAGGCCTCTGCGATGGCGGAGGCGAGGGAGACGGCCTGGTCGGCGAGTTCGGCGTTGCCGTCGGCGACCTGGCGGGCGCCGGCGGCGAGGGCCTGGACGGCGTCGCGGGTCTGGACGACCTTGGCGCGCACGGAGGCCACGGCCCCGTCGATGTCGGCGGCGTCGGCGCTGAAGCGGTCGGCGGCGTCCTGGAGGGCGGCGCAGAAGTCGGCGTCGCCGCCTTCGGCGGTGCAGTCGGCGGCGAGGTCCTGGAAGTCCGCGGCGGCGTCGGCGGCCGAAGGGAGGGCGTCGATGGCGGCGATGATGTCGTTCGCGAGCGGGACGACCTCGGCGGCGAGTTCCTCGTTGCCTTGGGCGACCTGCTCGGCACCATCGGCGAGGCGGCGGGTGGCCGAGGGCAGGTCCGAGGCGGCGTCGTCGAGTTCGCCGAGGCCGGAGGCGAGGGTCGCGGAGCCGGATTCGAGCTGCGCGGTGGCGTCGGCGAGGGTGTCGGCGCCGGAGGCGAGTTCGCCTGCGGCCGAGGACAGTTCGGAGGCGCCCGAGGCGAGTTGCGAAGTGCCGTCGGCGAGTTGCGCGGCGCCGTCGGCGGCGTCGGCGAGCTGGTCGTGGATGGTGTTGAAGGCGACGTAGAGGTTGTCGAGGTAGGTCTCGACGACCTGGCCGTCGAGGGCGCGCTGGGTGGCGAGGGCGATCTCCTCGGCCAGCGCGGGGTCGGCCGCGCCGCCCGCGTTCGAGGTCTCGACGGTGAGCACGGCCTTGGCGGCGCTGGAGCGGTCGCCGTCGACGGCGGTGGCGGTCGCGGCCGAGGTGCCTTCGGCGGAGAAGTTCTCGGGGATGGTGACGACGGCGGCGTAGGTGCCGTCGGCGAGCCCGGCGGAGGCGTCGCTTGAGTCGGTGAGGGTCCACTCGTAGGCGGAGTCGTCGGCGTGCGTGAGCTCTCCGGCGAGTTCGCGGCCGAGCGGAATCGTCTGGCCGTCGACGGTGACCGGGTCGTCGAGGTTGACGACGGCGGCGGTGGCGGTGCCGTGGTCGGCGTCCGGGTTCCACAGCGCCCAGGTGAGCAGGCCCATGGCGAGGACGGGGATGAGGATGAGCCCGGCCCAGGTGCGCCAGGTGAGCGGCCCGGCGGCCCCGGCGCGGGCGGAGCCTGCGAACAACTTGAACATCAGGCCACCTCGATGGCGTTGAGGGCGAGCGGCTGGGCGGTCGGCGGGAGCAGGTCGCGGATGCGGTCGGTGTCCTGGCAGGCGAGGACGTAGGCGACCGGTTCCCCTTGGGGCGAGCGGCGGTCGGACAGGAGCGAGCGCAGGGCGTCGCGGGCGTCGGTGCGCAGGACGAGGTCGACGTCGTCGAGGAGGACGAGGCGGACCCCGTCGTCGACGGCGGCGGTGATCGATGCGGCCGGGTCGGGGTGGTCCCGGCAGGCGACGATCTCGACCTCGCGGCGCAGGGCGCGGGCGTGCTGGGGCAGGACGCGGCCGAGGACCTTCAGGTCGCCCTTGACGGAGGGGACGCGTCCGGCGATCGCCATGAGGAGGGCGGTCTTGCCGACGGCGCCGGCGCCGTCGACGACGAGCGTCCCGCCGCGCGGGAGCCGCAGGTGGACGTCGTCGACGACGGTGGCGCCGCGGTCGTCCTCGATGCGGAGGCCGCGGGCGGCGACGGCGTCGTCGGCGCCGGGTTCGGGCCAGTCGGCGAGGCGCAGTTCGCGGACGAGGGCGTCGCCTTCGGCGTCGAAGACCGGCAAAGCCCGGTCGAGCTTGGGCGGGAGGCCCCAGGCGCGGTGGCCCAGGAGCGCGAGGACGGCGGGGACGAGGGTCATGCGCACCAGGAACGCGTCGACGAAGACGCCGACGGCGAGGCTGAACGCGATCGGCTTGATGGTGGCCGAGCCTTCGGGGACGAACGCGGCGAAGACGCCGAACATGATGACCGCGGCGGCGGTGACCACGCGGGAGGCGGAGACGAACCCGGTCTCGATGGCGTGGTGGGGGTCGCCGTGGTGGACGTAGTCCTCGCGGATGCGGGAGACGAGGAAGACCTCGTAGTCCATGGCGAGTCCGAACAGGACGCCCATGAGGATGATCGGGAGGAAGCTGATGACGGAGCCGACGCCGGCGACGTGCAGGGCGTCGGCGCCGTGGCCTTCGACGAACACGAAGGAGGTGGCGCCGAAGGCGGCGCCGACGGAGAGGAGGTATCCGGCGGTGGCCTTGACGGGGACCCAGATCGAGCGGAACACCATGGCGAGCAGCACGATCGAGAGGCCGACGACGAGGACGCCGAAGGGGAGCAGGGCGCTGCCGAGTTGGGCGGAGACGTCGATGCCGACGGCGGTGATGCCGGTGACGGCGGTCTGGGTGCCGTACTGGGAGAGGAAGTGGCCCTCTTTGCCGCGCAGGGCGGCGACGAGGTCCTCGGTCGCGGCGGAGTCGGGGCCGGTGGTGGGGATGACCTGGATGATGCCGGTGTCGCCCTTGGGGTTCGGGGTGGCGAGGGGGACGGAGGCGACGCCGTCCATGCCGCGGATGTACTCGGCGAGGTCGTCGACGAGGCCGACCGGGTCGGTGGAGGTGATGATGTCGGCGGTGACGATGAGCGGGCCGTTGTAGCCGGGCCCGAAGTGGTCGGCGATGACGTCGTAGGTGACCTTGGCGTCGGTGCCTTCGGCGGCGTCCCCGTTGTCGGGCAGGGCGAGGCGCAGGTTCATGGCGGGGATCGCGGCGACGGCGAGGCCGATGACGACGACCGCGATGGTGACGACCGGGGCCTTGGTGACGGTGCGGACCCAGGCGAGGGCGATCTGCGGTTTGCGGCGGGTCTTCCTGCGGCGCTTGGGTTTCCTGGGGCGCATCCGCTCCCCTGCGAGGGCGAGGAGGGCGGGGACGAGGGTGATGGCGACCGCGACGGCGATGGCGACGGCCACCGCGGCGGCGACACCCATGGTCGTCAGGAACGGGATGCCGGCGACGAAGAGGCCCAGGAGCGCGATGACGACGGTGAGCCCGGCGAAGATGACGGCCGACCCGGCGGTGGCGGTGGCGCGGGCGATCGACTCCTCGACGTCGAGGCCCTCAGTGAGCTGGTCGCGGTGGCGCGAGAGCAGGAAGAGGGCGTAGTCGATGCCGACGGCGAGGCCGAGCATGACCGCGAGCATCGGCGCGGTCGAGGAGATCGGGACGAGGACCGTCGCGAGGTAGACGAGCCCGACGGCGATGCCGACGCCGAGGATCGCGGTGATCAGGGGCATGAAGGCGGCGATGAGCGAGCGGAACATGAGCAGCAGGACGACGAGGGCGACGACGAGGCCGATGCCTTCGGTGGGGGTGAGTTCGGGGACGTTGTCGGCGAAGGCGTCGCCGCCGGTGTAGACCTCGGCCCCGTCCCCGGCGGCGTCGGCGAGGTCCCCGCTGATCGCGGTGAGGTCGCTCTTGGTGGCGTCGGTGACGTCGGCCTGCGCGACGGTGAGGAGCACCGTGATGATCGCGGCCCGGCCGTCCTCGGAGACGGCGCCGGTGACGTCGGAGCCGAAGGGGTTCGCGACGGCGCCGACCTGGTCGAGCTGCTCGATGCGGGCGACGGCGTCGGCGGTGGCGGCTTCCGCGGCGGCGGTGTCGACCTCGCTTCCGTCGGGGACGGTGAGGACGAGGCTGGCGGAGGTGCCGCTGAACTCGGGGAAGACGCGGCCGAGGTAGTCGAGGGCGTCCTGCGATTCGGAGCCGGGGATGGCGAAGGTGTCGTCGGTGCCCTGGTTGAACAGTGCGGCCGCGCCGCCCGCGGCGAGCAGGGCGAGCACCCAGGCCGCGACGACGAGCCCGCGGGCCCTGGCGCAGGCGCGCCCGAGCCTGTAGAGCACTGAGGACATGCCCACCCCCCATTTCGGACTTAACGGTCATCGTAGGCGGCGTTCGTACCGCCGACCGTGATTGACGAAATCATCATTCATGAGAAAGTCTTCAGACAAGACTTTGTGACGATATCCTCAGCACTGAACCGGCGGCTAGTATGGGCGGGCCCGCACGATCCAGGAGGAGTCATGAGCGACCAGGCCCCGAGCCGCCTCGAACGGCGCAAGGCGCGCACCCGGGCGGCCCTGCTCGGCGCGGCCCGGACCTTCATCGCCGAGGGCCGCCTGAACGCCCCGATCCTGGAGATCACCCAGGCCGCCGACGTCGGCATGGGCTCGTTCTACAACCACTTCGCGAGCAAGGACGAGCTGTTCCAGGCCGCGGTGGAGGACGCGCTCGCGACCTACGGCGAGGCGCTCGACCGCCTCTCGGGCGACCTCGACGACCCGGCCGCGACCTTCGCCCAGAGCTTCCGCCTCACCGGGCGCCTCCACCGGCGCCACCCCGAGCTGAGCCGGGTCCTGCTCCACCACGGGCTCTCGCTGACCGGCCCGATCAAGGGCCTGGCCCCGCGGGCGCGCAACGCCATCGAATGCGGGATCGAACAGGGCCGCTTCCAGATCGGCGACCCCGAACTGGCGCTGGTCATCGCCGTGGGCGCCGCGCTCTCGCTCGCGCAGTTCCTCCACGACCGCCCCGACCGCGACGACGCCACCGCGGCCGACCAGATCGCCGAGGACCTCCTGCGGACCTTCGGCATCGCGGCCGACGAGGCGAAGGAGCTGGCGCATCTGCCGCTGCCCGACCTCGACGAGCTCGACGTCACCGGCTGAGCCGCGCTCAGCCCTTCAGCCACGCCGCCCAGGTCGGGACGGCGTCGAGCATCGCCGCCAGCGCGTCGACCGAGGCGCGGACGGTCCGTCCGAACTGCGCCCGGTGCTCGGCGCTGCCGCCGCGGTGGCCGCAGGCCACCCAGAGTTCCCAGGCGGTCGAGGCGAGCCGGCCGGTGAGGATGGCGGTGAAGGCCGACTCGTCGGCGGGGCCGGGGGTGCCGCCCGCGGCGGTGTACCCGGCGAGGCACGCCTCGACGGAGGCGCGGTCGGGTTCCATGACGCCCAGGCCGGGGGCGCCCATCTCGACGGCGATCGAGACGAGTTCGCCCCAGGCGGTGTTCGGTCCGGCCCAGTCGAAGTCCAGGAGCTTGGGGCCGTCGGTGGTGAGGTGGATGTTGAGGTGGCTGAAGTCGCGGTGGACGACGAGCTTGGGCTCATTCTCGGCCCGGGCGGCCGCGTCGAGCGCGTTGATGCGGATCGCGGCGTCCTTGAGGGTGCGGGCCTGGTCGGCGTCGAGGACGCCGAGGTCGCGGGCCTGGGCGAGCCAGTCGTCCCAGTCGGATTCGGGGTAGGAGGCGAAGTCGGCGTCGAGGTCGGGGTCGGGGGCGATCGCGAGGCGCTCCAAGGCGGCGAAGGTGGCGCCGGCCCATTCGGCGACCCGCGGCGGGACGGGGGCGGGCGCGTGCGCGCCTTCGAGGAACCGTGCGGCCCTGGCGTAGAGGCCGTCGCCGACCTTCGACCACATGCCGCAGGCCTCGCCCGCGGGGATCAGCGGTTCGGCCATGTCGACGCCGGCCTTCCAGGCCGCGGCCTCGAACCTCCCGGCCTGCGCGGTGGCCGGGTACCAGTAGTCGCCGCCGGGCGCCTCCAGTTTCACCACCCAGGTCCCGGACTCGGTCGTGACCTTCCACACCGGGTGCGGCTCGTCGGCCTTGAGGATCTCGACCGGGCCGGTGAGCGGCCCGAGGCCGAGTGCCGCGGCCGCCTGCGCTGGTTCCATGGGCGCCATTCAACAGGGGGCGGGCCGCGAGCGCAAACGGTTTCCGGCGGGGGCGGCCCCGGGACCGGGCCACCGATCGGGGCCCCTGATTTAGACTCTGTCTAAACTACGAGTAGGTTGTTGTTTAGACCTGGTGTGGGGGCCGCCCTGGCAGGGGCTCGGGGCTCCCCGTTGTATGAGGAGGGAATTCCACATGTCTCAGGACCACGAGGCCATCGTCCACGACGCGGACGCGGGGGCCGAGTCGAAGTGCCCGGTCGCGCACGGCCGCGCGCCCGTCCCGGCGCAGGGCGGCGGCAACCGCGGCTGGTGGCCGGACCGGCTCAACCTGCGGCTGCTGGCCAAGAACCCGGCCGAGGGGAACCCCCTCGACCCGGACTTCGACTACGGGAAGGCGTTCCTGGCGCTCGACCTCGCGGCGGTCAAGGCCGACATCGAGCAGGTCCTGACCACCTCGCAGGACTGGTGGCCGGCCGACTTCGGCAACTACGGCCCGCTCATGATCCGCATGGCCTGGCACTCCGCGGGCACCTACCGCATCCACGACGGCCGCGGCGGCGCCGGCGCCGGGCAGCAGCGGTTCGCGCCGCTGAACTCCTGGCCCGACAACGGCAACCTCGACAAGGCCCGCCGCCTGCTGTGGCCGGTCAAGCAGAAGTACGGCCAGAGCCTGTCCTGGGCGGACCTGATGATCCTCACCGGGAACGTGGCGCTGGAGAACATGGGCTTCCGGACGTTCGGCTTCGCCGGCGGCCGCGAGGACGTGTGGGAGCCGGACGAGGACGTGTACTGGGGCCCCGAGACCACCTGGCTGGGCGACGCCCGCTACTCGGGCGACCGCGAGCTGGAGAACCCGCTCGCCGCGGTGCAGATGGGCCTGATCTACGTCAACCCCGAGGGCCCCAACGGGAACCCCGACCCGATCGCCGCGGCCCGCGACATCCGCGAGACCTTCGCGCGCATGGCCATGAACGACGAGGAGACCGTCGCGCTCATCGCGGGCGGCCACACCTTCGGCAAGACCCACGGCAACGGCCCGGCCGAGGCCGTCGGGCCCGAGCCCGAGGGCGCCCCGCTCGAAGAGCTGGGCCTGGGCTGGAAGAACAGCCACGGCACCGGCAAGGGCGGCGACACCATCACCTCCGGTCTGGAGGGCATCTGGACCGACACGCCGACCCAGTGGGACAACAGCTTCTTCCAGATCCTGTTCGGCTACGAGTGGGAGCTGTTCAAGTCCCCCGCGGGCGCGCACCAGTGGCGGCCGAAGGACGGCGCCGGGGCCGGGACCGTCCCCGACGCGCACGACCCGTCGAAGACGCACCAGCCGACGATGCTGACCACGGACCTGTCGCTGCGGTTCGACCCGGTCTACGAGCCGATCTCGCGCCGCTTCGCGGAGGACCCGCAGGCGTTCGCCGACGCGTTCGCCCGCGCCTGGTTCAAGCTGACCCACCGCGACATGGGCCCGAAGGTCCGCTACCTCGGCGCCGAGGTCCCCTCCGAGGACCTCATCTGGCAGGACCCGCTGCCCGCGGCCGACTACGAGCAGATCACCGACGCCGACGTCGCCGACCTGGAGGCGCGCCTCCTCGACTCGGGCCTGTCCGTGCAGCAGCTCATCGCGACCGCGTGGGCCGCCTCGTCCTCGTTCCGCGGCTCCGACAAGCGCGGCGGGGCCAACGGCGCCCGCATCCGCTTCCAGCCGCAGCGCGGCTGGACCGTGAACGAGCCCGACAAGCTCGGGTTCGCCCTCGGCAAGCTCGAAGCGGTCACGGACGCGTTCAACGCCGCGCAGACCGGCGGCAAGCGGGTCTCGCTGGCCGACGTCATCGTCCTGGGCGGCACCGTCGCGGTCAAGAAGGCCGCGAAGGACGCCGGCGTCGACGTCGAGGTGCCGTTCGCGCCCGGCCGCGTCGACGCGACCGAGGAGCAGACCGACGCGGACTCGTTCGCGGCGCTGGAGCCGACCGCCGACGGGTTCCGCAACTACCTCGCGAAGGGCCACCGCATCCCCGCGGAGTTCCTGCTCGTGGACAAGGCGAACCTGCTGACGCTGACCGCCCCGGAGATGACCGTCCTCGTCGGCGGCCTGCGCGTCCTGGGCGCGAACTTCGAGGACGCCAAGCACGGGGTCTTCACCGACCGCCCCGGTCAGCTGACGAACGACTTCTTCCGGAACCTCCTGGCTCCGGGCGTGACCTGGAAGTCCGGCGACAACGGGGTCTACGAGGCCCACGACGACGCCACCGGCGAGGTCAAGTGGACCGGCACCCGCGTGGACCTGCTGTTCGGCTCGAACTCCGAGCTGCGGGCCCTCGCCGAGGTGTACGGCAGCGACGACGCCGCCGAGAAGTTCGCCAAGGACTTCGCGGCCGCGTGGGTGAAGGTCGCGAACCTCGACCGGTTCGACCTGAAGTAAGGCGATGACGAAAGCCGCCGGGCCCGATCGGGTCCGGCGGCTTTCGCGTTGCCTCACATGGAGTCGCAGCGCTCCCGGAGCACCGCGGCGCCATCGCCTTCGAGCTCGTCGCAGTAGGCCGCGCGCCCGGTCATGGCCCCGATGAGGGCGATGGTCGGGCCGGTGGCGAGCGGGCCCGCACCGGCCGCGAACGGGCCGTCGGCCGCTTCGAGGCGCAGCCCGGCGGCGCGCTTGCCGGAGGGGACCGCCATGTTCGTGCTCTGGAAGTACTCGGCCACGGCGGTCGCGGTGGCGACCGGGTGGTCGCGGCGGATGCCGAGCGGGCGGCGCACGTCCTCGCCGTGGACGACGATCTCGCCGAGCATCGCCTTGAGCGGGATCGGCTTGACGGTGCTGGTGACGACGCGCTCGAACCGCTCCAGCGTCTCGGGCGCGGAGCGGCCCAGCTGTCGGCGCAGCTGCATGACGACCTGCGCGTCGAAGTCGAAGCGGCACTTGATCACCCCGGCCATCCAGCGCGGCCAGCTCAGGCTCGCCCCGGCCGTGAGGTGCGCGAGCACTTCGCGGACCGAGAGCCCCGCGCACAGCGACGGGGTCGTCCACGCCTCGGCGTCCAGGTCCGCGAGGTCGGCCGCGAGGGCCTTGCGCTCGGCGAAGGTCGCGTCCCACAGTTCCTGCTTCGACAACGGCTCGGTCACCGGTCCTCCAATCTCCTCTCGCTGAGACTTCGCAGCGTTCCGGGATTCATCGGGCTCAGCCGAATTCGCTGAACGCGGGCGGGTACGCGAACGTGCCGCGCAGGCCCTCGCCCCAGGCGCTGAGGACGCGGATCTGGAAGTACGGGCCCCATTCGGGGTGCTCGGGGGCGATGCCGTGGTCGCTCGCGGGGACGAATCCGAAGCGGCCGTAGTAGCCGGGGTCGCCGAGGAGGATGATCGCCGGTTCGCCGGAGGCGTCGGCGGCGCCGATGGAGGCGTGCATGAGGGCCGAGCCGATGCCCTGGCCGTGGCGGGCGGGGTCGACGCCGATGGGGCCCAGGCCGAGGACGGGCCTGCCGTCGACGGTGCCGTAGGTGGAGAGGGCGTGCCCGGCGATCTCGCCGTCGACTTCGGCGACGAGGGAGAACTGCGGGGCCCAGGCGGCGGTGCCGCGGAGGGCATCGACGAGGTCGGCCTCGCCGCCGGAGGCGTGCGGGGCGCTCTTGAACGCGGCGGTCTGGAGGGCGTGGACGGCTTCGCGGTCGCCGTCGGTTTCGCGTCGGATGTAAGTCACCGCATGAGTATCCCTTGCTAGGGGTTCGCGGAGGCGAGGATGGCCCGGGCCCGGCCGAGCATCGCCGGGTCGACCATCTCGCCGCTGGGGAGGGTCGCCACTCCCCCGCCTGCGAGGGCGGCGACGACCGCTTCGGCCCATGCGGTCTCCTCGGGGCTGGGCGCGAAGACCTCGCGGATCACCGGGAGCTGCTTGGGGTGCACGGCGGTGCGCCCGCGCAGGCCCAGGGCGCGGCCGCGCTCGGTGTCGGCGCGGAGGCCGTCGAGGTCCTGGATCTTCGGGTAGACCGAGAGCATCGGGGCGGGCAGGCCCGCGGCGCGGGCGGCGACGAGCACGCGGATGCGGGCGTAGTCGAGGACGACTTCGGCGGTGGAGCCGAGGTCGCCGGCGAGGTCGGCCTCGCCGAGCGCGAGCGCGGCGACCGCGGGGTGCCCGGCGATCGCGGCGGCGTTCTGGAGGCCGCGCGCGGACTCGATGAGCGCGGTCAGCGGCAGGCTTCCGGCGAGGGCGGCGATGACGCCGAGGTCTTCGGGCGCTTCGACTTTCGGGATGCGCAGGCCCACGGCGGCGCCGGTGGCGCGGACGGCCCGGATCTCGTGGTCGGCGCCGACGTTGACTCGCACCTGGACGGCGGGCCCGCCGGTGCGGGCCTTGAGCCAGGCGGTGACGTGGTCGAGGGCGGCGGCCTTGTCCGGTTCGGCGACGGCGTCCTCCAGGTCGAGGATGACGACGTCGGCGCCGGAGGCGGCGGCCTTGTCGAAGCGGTCCGGGCGGTCGCCCGGGACGTAGAGCGCGCTGACCGGGTTCATACGATCCCCTTCTCCCGCAGTCGTTCCAGCTGTTCGCGGGTGACGCCGACCTCGGCGAGCACCTCGTCGGTGTCCTGGCCGTGGCGGCGCCCGGGCCAGCGGATCGCGCCGGGCGTCGCCGAGAGCCGGAACAGGACGTTCTGCATCTTCACCGGCCCGAGCTCCTCGTCCTCGACGGTCTGGACGGTGCCGATCGCCCGGTACTGCGGGTCGGCGAGGACGCCGCGGACGTCGTAGACGGGGGCGACGGCGGCCTGGGCGTCCTCGAACGCGGCGACGACCTCGGCCGTGGGCCGGGCGCCGATCCAGGCGGCGACGGCCGCGTCGAGTTCGTCGGCGTGCTCGGCACGGGTGTGCCCGGAGGCGAACCAGGGCTCGGCGACGAGGTCGTCGCGCCCGACCAGGCGCAGGACGCGCTCGGCGATCGACTGGGAGCTGGTGGAGACGGCGACCCACTCGCCGTCGCCTGTCTTGTAGACGTTGCGGGGCGCGTTGTTGACTGAGCGGTTCCCGCTGCGCGGCTGGAGGAATCCGAGCTGGTCGTAGGCGGTGATCTGGCCGCCGAGGAGCATGAGGATCGGCTCGATGATGGCGAGGTCGATGACCTGGCCGGCGCCGTCGCGGTCGGCCGAGCGGAGCGCGACCATGACCGCGTAGGCGGTGGCGAGCGCGGCGATGCCGTCGGCGAGTCCGAAGGGCGGCAGCGTGGGCGGCCCGTCGGGCTGGCCGGTGAGGGCCGCGAACCCGCTCATGGCCTCGGCGAGGCTGCCGAAGCCGGGACGGCCCGAGTAGGGGCCGGTCTGGCCGAACGCGGTGACGCGGGCGACGACCAGGCGCGGGTTGGCCTCGTGGAGGCGGTCGGGGCCCAGGCCCCAGCGTTCGAGGGTGCCGGGCCGGAAGTTCTCGATGAGGACGTCGGCTCCGGCGACCAGGCGCAGCAGCAGGTCGGCGCCTTCGGGGGTGCCGAGGTTGACGGTGACGGTGCGCTTGTTGCGGCCCAAGGTCTTCCACCACAGGTTGACGCCGTCCTTCGAGGGCCCGTGGCCGCGGGAGGCGTCGGGTTTCGTCGGGTGCTCGACCTTGACGACGTCGGCGCCGAAGTCGCCGAGGAAGGTCGCGGCGATCGGCCCGGCGAACAGGGTCGAGACGTCGAGGACCCGCAGGCCCTCCAGCGGCGCGGTCATGATGCCTCCCCGTCGGTGTCGTTCAGAGGCAGGTCCCAGGCGATGCGGAAGCCGATGCTGCTTGAGCGCTCCAGGCCCAGGCCCGGGAGCAGGAACTTCAGGCTGAAGGACGGGTCCTGGACGCCGCCGTCGGTGTACCAGTCGGAGCCTTCAGAGCGGTGTGCGCTGCCGCCCTTGAGCATCGCGAAGCGGGTGACGCCGTCGGAGTGCTCGCTCTCGGTCCAGTTCCACACGGCCGGTTCGCGTCGCGTGAACCCGGGCCCGGTCGCGGCGAGCTGCCATTCGAACTCGTCGGGCAGGCGGGCCCCGGCCCAGGCCGCGTAGGCGCGGGCGTCCTCAAGGGACACGCCGGTGACGGGGGCCGCCGAGTCCTCGGCGCCGGTGAGGAACCGGTGCGGGACCTGCGGTTCGTAGCCGCTGCGCTCCAGGAAGAGCCGGTACTGCCTGACGGTGACCTCGTTGGCGGCCACCGCGACCGGCCCGGTCTCGACCTGGAGGACCTCCTCGCGGTCGTCGTGCAGGCGCGGCGGGAGCGGCTTCCACTCCTCGACGTACGGCGCGCCCTGGTAGAAGCCGGTCTCGCGGCGGCGGAACGTGACGCGCAGTTCGCGGCGGCCGGGGGCGGGGCGGACCGCGGTGTTGGGAGGGCTCGTGATCACGGACGGCTTGGGCTGCAGCCGGATCGCTTCGCGGGCCGGGAAGGTCGCGTCGGAGGAGCCGGGGTCGGCGGCGGCCTCGCGCAGGAGGCCGTCGAGCCAGGCGGGGGCCTCGGCGCCGGGGGCGAGGTCGAGGACGCCGGCGATGCCGCGGGCGGGGACCTTGATCGCGCCGGTGACCTCGGTCCCGGCAGTGACGTCGAAGCGGCGGCCGGTCGCGGGCGCGGCGAGCGGGTCACCGACCCAGTCGATGTCGCGCCGGTTCACGATCGTCCACAGTGTCACGTCATTGTGCGTCCAGCGGGAGGCGTAGACCCCGGCGGCGACCGCTTCGGGGGTCGCGCCGTCGAGCGGCGCCCACTCCCCCTCGACGAGCACGTCGGCGGCGGCGCGCTGGACGCGGAGCATCCGGCGCAGCGTGGCCTCGTCGCGGCGGTTCCAGCCGACCCAGACGCCGAACACGGCGTCCCACACCAGGATCCCGGTGCCGTTCATCCACGCGGACTGGAGTTCCCCGGAGTGGTCGCGGTTCCAGCGGCGGATCGCGTGCATCATGTGGCGGCGCTCGTACCAGTGCGCGCGCTGCACGCCGGGCGCCTCGGAGTCGGCGAACCACTGGGCCCACGACAGGAGGTGGTCCTCGATGCGCGCGTTGGCGACTCGCGATTCGCCTTCGAGGACCCATCCTTCGAGGGCGCGGGTGAGGGCGGCGTCGCCCTCCTTGAGGGTGTCGAGGAAGACGCCGTCGGCGCCGAGGTCCTGGAGCAGGTCGGCGAGTTCGGCGGCGTCCTCCAGCACAAATTTACGGCTCGCAAGCTTCGCCGAGGAGGCGGTGCGGCGGGTGCCGGTGTCCCAGGGGTTGTAGTCGACGAAGACGCGCAGGCCGCGGTCGTGGAACTGGCGCACGAGGTCGGCGAGGCCGGCGACGTCGCGGTAGTAGTCGAACTGGTTGCGGTCGTCGATGCCGATCACGGGGTAGGCGTGCCAGAGGACGAGCCCGTCGAGGCCGCCCTGGGAGGCGATGGACTCCAGGAACCGGTCGACGGTGAAGCGCTGCTCGGCGTGGTCGAACAGGCGCTCGTCCCACAGCCACACCTGGGCGACGGCGAAGGCGCGGGCGGCCCAGCGGGTCGCCTCGTCCTCGTAGGCCTTGCCGCTGTAAGCGAGGCGGTCGCGGGAGGCCTCGCGCCAAGTGGCGAGGTCGTCGCGCCAGGCGGGCCAGTCGGCGGGGTCGTCGGGGGCGGCGAAGATCTTCGCGACGTCCCCGGCCGCGGGGTCGATCCCCCCGCCGGGCGGCAGGGTCGTGGGTCGGTCGATGGGCCTGGGCACCAGCGGGTTGAACGTGTTGGTGGCGGCCTCGTCGGGGTCAGCGTGCGTCACGGAACTCCCGCACCTCCTCCAGGGTCGGAATGGACGGGACGGCGCCCTTGCGCTGCACGCTGATCGCCGCGGCGGCGGTGGCGAAGCCGGTGGCGGCGACGAGCGCTTCGAGGCCCTCGCCGTCCAGCGCGGCGGCGAAGGCGCCCACGAACGTGTCGCCGGCGCCGGTGGTGTCGACGGCGTTGACGGTGTAGGCCGGCACGGGTACGGGGGCTTGGCCGGGGACGCCGACGAGGGCGCCTTCGCCGCCGAGCGTGATGATCACGGCGCAGCCGTGCCCGGTCAGGGCCGCCATGGGGTCGGGGCCGGGGCCGGTGAGTTCGGCGGCCTCGTGCTCGTTGACGACGAGCACGTCCACTCCGCGCAGGACGTTGAGCGGGACGGCGGTGCTGGGGGCGGCGTTGAGGACCACGCGGGTCCCGGCGGCCTTCGCGACCCGAACGGCCTCAGCGACCGTGGGCACCGGGGTCTCCAGTTGCAGCACGAGCACATCGGCGCCCGCGATCGCTTCGCGTTCGGGCGCGGTGAGGTCGGTGAGTTCGGCGTTCGCGCCGGAGTTGACGACGATGGAGTTCTCGCCGCGGCGGTCCACGTAGATCGAGGCGGTGCCGGTCGGGGCGTCGGTGCGCCGGTCCAGGAGCGTGATCCCGGCGGCGCGGGCCTCGGCGGCGAGGCGGTCGCCGTTCTCGTCGCGGCCGAGGGCGGTGATGAAGCGGGTGTCGGACCCGGCGCGGGCGGCGGCGACGGCCTGGTTGTTGCCCTTGCCGCCGGGGAACGAGGCGAAGCCGAGCGACAGGACGGTCTCGCCGGGCGCGGGGATGCGCTCGACGTCGTAGACGAGGTCGAGGTTCGCGGAGCCGAGCACGACGACGGTCATTGCGAGACCTCCAGGGTGCGTGCCGCCAGCGCGGAGAACCGGGCGCCGGCGAAGCCGGGCACGGAGGTCGCGTAGCGGTCGTCGAGCGGTTCGATCCATTTGGGCGGCAGGGCCTTCGCGCCGGTGAGGGCGCCGGTGAGCGCGCCTGCGGTGGCGCCGACGGAGTCGGTGTCCCAGCCGCCGGAGACGGCGAGGGTGACGGTGTGGTGGAAGTCGCCGGCGCCGCGGGCCAGCGCGAACGCGAGGAGCGCGGCGTTGGGGAGGACGTGGACCCAGTGCAGGTGCCCGTACCGGGCGTGGAGGGCGTCGACGGCGGCTTCGTCGTCGAGGGGGCCTTCGGCGAGGCCGGTGCCGACGCGGATCGCGGTGGCGTAGCGGGAGTTCTGAGGGACGACGGACAGGCCGGCCTCGATGACGGCGTCGACGGGGGCGCCGGTGACGGCGGCGGCGCTGGCGGCCGCGGCGAACATGGCGCCGTAGACGCCGTTGCGGCCGTGGGAGAGTCGCGCGTCGGTCCAGGCGAGCAGCGCGGCCTCGACGGGCAGGCCCGGGCGGGTCCAGCCGTAGAGGTCGGTGCGGATCTGCGCGCCGATCCAGTCCTGGAACGGGTTGCGCACGCGTCCGGCGCGGTCGGGTTCGACGCCGTCGAGGAGGTTGCGGTAGGCGATGCGCTCGGCGGTGAAGACGCGGCCGCCGGGGAGGAGGTCGAGCCAGGCCTGGGCGACGTGGTCGGTGGTGAAGCCGGGGCCGTGGCGCTCCAGGAGTGTCAGTGCGATGAGGGGGAAGTTGAGGTCGTCGTCCTCGGGCATGCCGTCGATGTTCTCGGCCAGGCTGGTGGGGCGCGAGCGGCGGTTCCACGGGTGCGCCAGGGCGATCGCGGGGTCGAGGCCGTGCTCGGTGAAGTACCCGTCGAGGGGCCAGTTGCCGGTGGACTTCGCGATGGCGCGGATGCCGTCCAGGGGGAGCTTCTCGACGGGTTTGCCGAGGAGGCATCCGGCGGCGCGGCCGAGCCAGGCGCCGAGGACGCGGTCGGCGGCGTCGCCGGGCTCGGGGAGCTCGGGCGGGGCCGCGAGGGCGAGGACCGGGCCGAGGTCGTCGGGTTCGTTCGCTTGCAGCGCTTCGGGGTCGGGGAGCCGGTCGAGTTCGGCGAGGAGTTCGCGGGCGAGGCTCCGGAGGGCCTCGGGTGCAGGCTCGGGGGTCGCGCCGGAGACCGGTGCGTCGGTGGAGCCTCCGGCGGCGGTCCAGCGGTCGCGGATCGCGCTCGCCTCGCGGCCGTCGAGGCGGGCGGCTTCGAGCGCGTGCGGGACGAGGTCCTCGGGCTGGGTCCAGGAGAGGCGGATCATGCGGCGGCCCCGGCGAAGGCGCCTCGGGCGGCGGCGACCTGGGAGGCGCGGGCGGCGTCGGCGGCCCAGACGTCGCGGGCGACGGCGGCGATGACCGGGCCGGTGGCGGTGACGTCGATGCGGGAGTTGTCGCTGACGTCCTTGACCCACTCGGCGGGGACGGCGTCGAGGCCGCCGAGGGCGCCGGCGATCGATCCGGCCATGACGGCGATCGAGTCGGAGTCGCGGCCGTAGTTGATGGAGCCGAGGACGGCGTCGCGGTAGTCGCCGCGGGCGGCCGTGAGCATCCCGAGGGCGACCGGGAGTTCCTCGATCGCCTTGGTGCGGCTGGGGATGCGGGCGTCCATGGCGGGGGCGCGGTAGTCGGGGCCGACGGTGTCGTAGGGCTCGACGGCGCGGCGCAGCTCGGCGAGGCCGGTCCGCCAGTCGGAGATGTGGCGGGCGGTGTCGACCACGGCGGCGATGGCGGCCCTGGTGCCGTCCTTGGCGAGGCGCAGGGCGGTGGCGACGACGGATTCGACGTCGGCGCCGGGGCGCATGGCCTCGGCGACGGCGGCCGCGTAGACCCCGGCGGCCTCGCGGCCGTAGGAGGACTGGTGGGCGCCGGCGACGTCGATGGCCTCGGCGTAGGCGGCGTCGGGGCTGCCGGCGTTGACGATGCCGATGGGGGCGACGTACATGGTCGCGCCGCAGTTGACGATGTTGCCGACCCCGGCTTCGCGCGGGTCGATGTGGCCGTAGTGGAGGCGGGCGACGAGCCACTTCTCGGCCAGGAAGATCCGGTGGAGCAGCAGCGCCTCGGACTCGAACTCGGGGATCCACCGCTTCTCGCCCATGAGCAGCGGCACCAGGTGGGTCGCGATGGCGTGGGCGTCGAGGTGGCCGCGGACGGTGTCGTACACGTCGACGAGCGCGGCGGTCATGAGCGTGTCGTCGGTGATGTGCCCGTCGCCCTTGTGGTACGGGGCGATCGGGCGGGCGTTGCGCCAGTCCGCGTTGAACGGCGGCACGATCCCCTCGATGAAGCCGCCGTAGCGGTGCTGGATCGCCTCGGGCGTGTTCCCTTCGGCGGCACCGCCGAGCGCGTCGCCCACCGCGGCGCCCGCGAGCGCGCCCGTCGCCTTGTCCACCAGGATGTCGTTGAGCGGAGCGGTGTTCAGCGGCAGGGTCATCGTGTCTCCTCTAGATCCGGTTCGGTGCCCGCCGGGGCCGGGGCCCCGGCGGGCGCAAGGTGTGCGGTTCGGCGTCAGCCCAGGTCGTTCCAGCCGTCGGTGAGCTGCGCCTGGAGCTCCTCGACGGTGATCTCGTCCGCCAGGTACTGCTGGAGGGCGGGGGTCGCGTACTGGTCCTTCCACTGCGGGTAGTTCACGGCCGACTGGAACGGCGCGGCCGACAGGCCCTCGCCGGAGGCGAGGATGGCGCCCCAGCCGTTGTCGCCGGCGGTCTGCTCGGCGACCAGGTCGCGGGCCGCGGTCGAGGACGGGATGAGCCAGTCGCCCTGCGCGAGCGCGGCCTGGTGGTCGGCCTGCATGAAGAAGTCGATGAACGCGGCCGACTCCTCGACGTGCTCGGACTCGGCTGCCACCGACATGGTCTGCGGGTTGGCGGCCTGGGTCGCGCCGGCGGTGCCCGCGAGCGGTGGCAGGACGGCCCAGTTGAAGCCCTCGGGCGCGGACTCGGTGATCTGCTGGGCGATGTAGTTGCCCGCCACGTACATCGAGTACTTGCCGTCGAAGAAGCCGGGCAGGACGTCGGAGCCGGACTGGGTCAGCGAGACCGGGTCGAGCGAGCCGTCGTCGTAGGCCATGGCGTGGATGCGCTCGGGCACGGCCAGCTCGTTCTCGCCGACATTGATCTGGTCGCCGTCGAAGAAGGTGCCGTCGAAGCCGAGCGAGAGGTTCATGACCGCGGCGGTGGGCTGCTGGAGGCCCCACCCGACGCCGAAGCCGCCGTCGCCGCCGAGCTGGGTGGCGAGGGCCTGGAAGTCGTCCCAGGTGAGGGTCTCCCCGGCGGGGACCTCGACGCCGGCGTCGGCGAACGCGTCGGTGTTGGCGAAGACCACGTAGGACTGGAGCAGGGTCGGGGCGGCGACGATCGAGCCGTCGGAGGCCGTCACGGTGCCCCAGATGTCGTCGGAGACCGCGGACTTGGTGTCGTCGCCGAGGTAGGGGCTCAGGTCGGCGAGGTAGCCCTGCTCGGCGAAGCCCATGATGTCGGCGGACTCGTCGTGGATGATGTCGGGCGCGGTGCCGCCCTGGAACTGGGTCACGAGCTGGTCGTGGACGTTGTCCCACGATCCCTGGACGAGTTCGACCTGGACGTCGGGGTTCGCCTCGTTCCAGGCGTCGACGATCTCCTGCGTGGCGGCGATCGTCGTGTCCTGGTAGGCCAGGGACTGGAAGGTCAGGGTCACCTTCCCGCCGTCGTCGGAGTCGTCGCCGACCCCGAAGGCCGAGCAGCCGGTGAGCGCGAGGGGCAGGGCGAGCAGGCCTGCTACCGCGGCGACGCTGGCGCTGGTGCGAGTGCGCATTGCTTTCTCTCTTTCCATAGTGGTCGGTGCGGTCAGCCTTTGACCGCGCCGCTGAGGAGTCCGGCGGTGAGCCGTTTCTGGATGAGCATGAAGAACACGAGGCTGGGCACGCACGCGATGAGCGCGGCGGCGGCCAGCGGCCCGAGCTGGACCTGCCCCTCGGCGCCCACGAAGCGGGCGAGGGCGAGCGGCAGGGTCTGCATGTCCGGGTCCTGGATCAGCACGAGCGCGAAGAAGAACTCGTTCCAGGAGTTGATGAACGTGAACAGGCTGGTCGCGACCAGGCCGGGCGCGAGGAGCGGCAGGACGATCTTCCACAGCGTCTTCAGCCGCCCGGCGCCGTCGACGGCGCTGGCCTCTTCGAGTTCGACCGGGATGGCGGCGACGTAGCCCTGGAGCATCCACAGCGCGAACGGGAGCGCCCACACCGCGTACACCAGGACCAGGCCCAGCAGGGTGTTCACCAGTCCGATGTTCTTGAGCAGCAGGAACAGCGGGATGATGATGAGGATGAACGGGAACACCTGGGAGAGCAGGATCCACCCGGTGGCCACGGCCCGCATCTTGGTGCGGAACCGCACCAGGGCGTAGGCGGCCGGGAGGGACACCGCGGTGACGATGACGGTGGTCGTGACCGCCGTCAGCAGGCTGTTCCCGGCGGCGCGGAACAGGTCGGCGCGCTCAATCGCGGCGGTGAAGTTGTCGAAGTTCAGGGTCTGGGGCAGGAAGCTCGGGTCGGGCGAGCGGATCTCGCGGTCGGTCTTGAACGCGGTCGTCAGCAGGAACACCAGCGGGAACGCCAGGAACACCATGTACGCCAGGAGCGCCAGGTACTGGAACGGCCGCGAGAAGGGGTTCTTTCTCACTGGAATCGCCTCCGCATCTGGGCGCGCAGGTACAGGAACAGGAAGGCGCCGATGAGGATCACCATGACGTTGCCCATCGCGGCGGCGTAGCCGAAGTTGCCGTACCGGAACGCCTCGTTGTAGGCGAACAGGCTCGGCAGCATCGTGGTCCCGCCCGGGCCGCCCGCGGTCAGCACGAACACCAGCGCGAACGAGTTGAAGTTCCAGATCAGGTCGAGCGTGGTGATCGCGGTGATGATCGGCCGCAGCGCCGGCAGCGTCACGTGCCAGAACCGCCGCCACGTGCTGGCGCCGTCGATCGCGGCCGCCTCGTTCAGCTCGGCCGGGACCGACTGGAGCCCGGCCAGGAGCGTGACCGTGGTCTGCGGCATCCCCGCCCACACGCCCACGACGATCACCACCGAGAGTGCGATCGCCGACTCGCCGAGCCAGTTGATCGCGCTCGGCAGGCCGAGGGATTCGAGGGTCCGGTTGACCGGCCCGTAGTTCGGGTTGAGCATGAGCTGCCACATGATCGCGATGATCACCGGCGGCATCGCCCACGGGATGAGCGCGAGGGTGCGCGCCAGCCAGCGCAGCCGCAGGTCCAGGTTGAGCAGCAGCGCGAGCCCGAGCGAGGCGAGGAACTGGAGCACGGTCACCGAGAACGCCCAGATCAGGCCGATCTTGAACGAGTTCCAGAACAGCTCGTTCCCGGCCAGCGCGACGTAGTTGTCGAGCCCGTTGAAGTGCGTCTCGGCGTTGAGTCCGGCCTCGGCGTCGGTGAAGCCGAGGAGGACGCCGTACACGAGCGGGTAGACGCTGAACAGCATCACCGGCAGCAGCGCGGGCAGGACCAGGAGCCACGCGTCGCGGCCGTCGGTCGAGCGGCGGCGCCTGCGGGGCGGTGCGGGTGCGGCGAGCGCGGTCATGCCGGGCCTCCGGTGGACTCGCGGACGGACAGCGCCGGGGGGATGACGATCCGGCTGACCGGGGCGTCGGGTTCGGCGATGCGGCGGATGAGGAGCTTCGCGGCGGCCTTGGCGCGCTTGGCGGAGCCCAGGTCCACTGAGGTCAGGGACGGGGTGGCGAGTTCGGCGGCGTCGGTGTCGTCCATGCCGACGACCGCGACGTCCTCGGGGACGCGGGTCCCGGCCGCGGCGAGTTCTTTCAGGGCGGCGACGGCGAGGAGGTCGTTGGCGCCGATGATCGCGTCGGGACTGGCCTGGCCCAGGAGCGCGGCGGTGGCCTTGCGCCCGGCCCGGTAGGTGAACGCGGCCGCGGTGACCTGGAGTTCGGAGGAGGTCTGGAGCCCGAACCGCTCGATCGCCGAGAGGTACCCGGCGAGGCGGGCCGAACCGGGGACGGTGTCGACCGGGCCGTTGACGAGCGCGATGCGGCGGCGCCCCTGGGCGACGAGGTGCTCGACGGCGAGGCCGATGCCGGTGGCGGAGTCGGCGCGCACGCTGTCGAGCGCGACGTCGGCGGGCAGGGTGCCGATGACGACGATCGGCAGGCGGCTGGACTGCATCGCCTCGATGAGGTCTTCGGTGATGCGCAGCGGGCTCATGAGCAGCCCGTCGGCGTAGCCGCGGTTGAGGCTGGTGACGAGGTCGATCTGGGACTGCGGGTCGCTGCCGGTCGAGGAGACGACGAGCCGGTACCCGGCCTTGGCGACGATCCCGGTGACGGTGCGCATCATCTGCACGTAGACGGGGTTGCCGACGTCGGCGACGGCGAGGGTGATCTGGTCGGTGCGACCGGTCCGCATGGTGCGGGCGCTGGCATGGGGGACGTACCCGAGTTCGGCGGCGGCCTCCCGGACCTTCCGCGCGAGCTCCTCGCTGGCGGACCCGCCGTTGAGCACCCGCGACACGGACGACACGGACACGCCGGCCTTCGCGGCCACGAGCTGGAGGTTGGACTTCTTCGTCTCAGCCATCCTCATTCCCTACGAGGTAGGAGGGATTGGAAACGTTCTTAAGAACGTTTCCAAGCACCATAGCAGAGATCCGAGAGAACGCAACACGAGCCACACCCGCCTCTCGACGACGGCCGCTCCTGGGGCGCGGCCTACACCCGTGGCTCCGTGGCACCGCCCACCCCGGGGCCGGTGTTAGGTTCGGCGCGGAAACCCTGACCGAACCTGCTGAAGGAGTCCTCGGTGGCCAAGAACCCCGTCTTCCTCTACCGGATGCTCACCCTCGCCGAAGGCTGGTCCTTCGTGCTCCTCCTCGTCTTCGGCTCGGGCCTGAGCCGCGTCTCCGAGATCGACCTGGTCATGCCGCTCGGCTCGCTCCACGGCGCCCTGTTCGTGCTCCTGGTCGGCTCGACCCTGCTCATCCGCCGCCGCCTCGGCTGGGGCTTCGGCACCACGCTCCTCGCCCTCGTCTGCTCCGTGGTCCCGCTGGCGCCGTTCTGGTTCCACCACCGCAAGCGCGAGGAGTTCCTCGCCGCCGAGCGCGGCGCGGCCCAGCCCGCCTAGTCCCCGACATGCGAAACCGCCCCGGCGCGCTGCGCCGGGGCGGTTCGTCGTCGCTAGAGCGCTCGGCTCTTGAACGACCGCAGCCGCAGGCTGTTGCCGACCACGAACACGCTGGAGAAGGCCATGGCCGCCCCGGCGAGCATCGGGTTGAGCAGGCCCAGGGCCGCGAGCGGGATCGCCGCGACGTTGTAGGCGAAGGCCCAGAACAGGTTGCCCTTGATGGTGCCGAGCGTGCGCCGCGACAGCCGGATCGCGTCCGCCGCGCCGCGCAGGTCGCCGCGGACCAGCGTGATGTCGGCGGCCTCGATCGCGACGTCGGTGCCGGTGCCCATGGCCAGGCCGAGGTCGGCCTTCGCGAGTGCGGCGGCGTCGTTGACGCCGTCGCCGACCATCGCGACGACCTTGCCCTGCTCCTGGAGCCGGGCGACGGCCGCGACCTTGTCCTCGGGGAGGACTTCGGCTAGAACAGAGTCGATGCCCACTTCGGCGCCGATGCGCTCGGCGACCGCCTTGTTGTCGCCGGTCAGCAGGACCGGCGTCAGCCCGAGGGCCTTGAACTGGGCGACCGCTTCGAGACTGGTCGGCTTGACGGTGTCGGCGACGACCAGGACCCCGCGGGCCTCGCCGTCCCAGGCGACCGCGACCGCGGTCTTCCCCTCGGCCTCGGCGGCGGCCTTGGCCTCGGCGAGCACCGGGTCGAGTTCGAGGGTCCAGTCCTTGAGGAGGCTCTCGCGGCCGACGACCACGTAGTGGCCGTCGACGACGCCTTGGACGCCCTTGCCCTCGACGTTCTGGAAGTCCTCGACCGCCGGCAGCGGCCCGTCCTCGGCGGCGCCCTTCGCGATCGCCTGCGCCACCGGGTGCTCCGAGGCGTGCTCGATCGCGCCGGCCAGCCGCAGCAGCTCGGCCCGCTCGACGCCCTCGGCGGCGACGACGTCGACGAGGGTCATCTTGCCGGTGGTGACCGTGCCGGTCTTGTCGAGCACGATCGTGTCCACCCGGCGGGTCGACTCCAGGACCTCAGGGCCCTTGATGAGCACGCCCATCTGGGCGCCGCGGCCGGTGCCGACCAGCAGCGCGGTCGGCGTGGCCAGGCCCAGGGCGCACGGGCAGGCGATGATGAGGACCGCGACGGCGGCGGTGAACGCCGAGGCCGCGGGGAACCCGGCGCCGAGCCAGAACCCGAGGGTGCCGACCGCGATCGCGATGACGACCGGCACGAAGATCCCCGAGACCCGGTCGGCCAGGCGCTGGACCTCGGCCTTCCCCGACTGGGCCTCTTCGACCAGGCGCGCCATCTGCGCCAGCTGCGTGTCCGAGCCGACGCGGGTGGCCCGCACGACCAGGCGGCCCCCGGCGTTGACCGTCGCGCCGGTGACGGGGTCGCCCTCGGCGACCTCGACCGGGACGGACTCGCCGGTGAGCATGGAGGCGTCGATCGCGGAGGTGCCCGAGACGATCACGCCGTCGGCGGCGATCTTCTCCCCCGGGCGGACCGTGAACTCGTCGCCGACCGCGAGCTGCGCGATCGGGACGCGGGTCTCGGCGCCGCCCCGCAGGACCGCGACGTCCTTGGCGCCCATCTCCAGCAGGGCCCGCAGGGCC
This sequence comes from Glycomyces dulcitolivorans, assembly GCF_003265355.1. GTDB lineage: Bacteria > Actinomycetota > Actinomycetes > Mycobacteriales > Micromonosporaceae > Glycomyces > Glycomyces dulcitolivorans. The sequence goes on from NZ_QFRW01000325.1 coordinate 38,622, forward strand.
GCGCCGGCCCGGCGCTTCGAGCGCTTCTCGAAGTAGCGCCCGGCCAGGATGAACATCGTGACGCCCGCGGCGACTTCGAGGTACAGGTTCGAGGCGCCGTCGCTGGGCTCCACGGTGAACTCGAACGGGTGGGTCATGCCGATCTCGCCGGCCGTCCCCCAGAACAGGGCGTACACCGACCAGGCGAACGCGGCGAGCGTCCCGACCGAGATGAGCGTGTCCATCGTGGCCGCGCCGTGGCGCAGGTTCACCCAGGCGGCCTTGTGGAACGGCCAGGCCGCCCACAGGATCACCGGCCACGCCAGCGCGAGCGAGAGCCACTGCCAGTAGTCGAACTGGAGGGCCGGGGCCATCGACATGGCGATGACCGGGACCGACAGGACGACCGAGGCGATGAGGCGGGTGCGCAGCGAGGTCAGCTCGGGGTCGGGGCGGTCCTCGTCGTCGGCCTCCGGTTCGGGGGCCTTGGGGACGGCGGCGGTGTAGCCGGTCTTCTCGACGACGGCGATGAGCTCGGCCGGGTCGGTGCCCGCGGGGGCTTCGACGAGGGCCTTCTCGGTGGCGTAGTTGACGCTGGCGGTCACGCCGTCGAGCTTGTTGAGCTTCTTCTCGATCCGCATGGCGCAGGAGGCGCAGGTCATACCGCCGATCTCAAGTTCGATGCGGTTCGCGGCGGCGGGGGCCGATGCCATGGGTCTACTTCCTTCCTTCTGCTCGGTGTCGCTCAGTCGTCGTGGGAGTCGGTGCCGTCGTGCCCGTGCGGGGACTCCGACTCGGTCGACTGGGGCTCGGTTCCGTCGGTGTCGAGGACGAACGGCGCGGTGTGGACCTGGCCGTCGACCTGGAAGTCGAGGTAGAGCAGGTAGCGGCCCTCGGTGGGCGCGGCGGTGGCGAACACGATGCCCGGTCCGGAGGTGGTGCCCGGTTCGGGCTCGTCGCCTTCGGGGTGGACGTGCAGGTAGCCGAGGTCGCCTTCGCGGAGGGCGACGAGGTGGCCCCAGGCGCCGAGGTAGGGCTCCAGGGTGGTGACGGGCGCGCCGTCCTTGGTCACTTCGACGGTGAGTTCGGTGGTGGCGCCCGCGGCGAGGTCGCCGGTGAGGGTGACGTCGAAGCCGTCGACGCTCGCGGTGCGGGTGACCGGGTTGTCGGCGCGCGGCGTGTAGTCGCCGGCGACCTCGAAGGTCTGCGAGAGGGTCACGTCCAGTTCCTCGGCGGCGTCCCCGGGGACGAAGTCGGCGAAGACGCGGTAGGTGCCGGGCTGGTCCCAGGACCAGGGCAGGGACCAGGTCGTGCCGTCGAACACGGGGTGGACGTGGCGGAACTCGGCGCCGTCGGCGCGGACGACGATGAGGTGCAGCTCCTTCTCGTGGGAGACGGTGTACTCGCTGAGGGCCTCGCCGCCCGGGGCGGTGATGCCGAAGGCGAGCGTCCCCTCGGTGCCGGTCTCGGCGGGGGCCGAGACCTCGCTCATGAGGTAGCCGTCCTGCTCGATCGAGAGGCCGCGGACCGGGTCGGCCTCGTGGCCGCCGTGGTCTTCCATGTCCGTCTCCATGTCCATGTCGTGCTCGGGTTCGGTGGCCGCCAGCCGGTCCTCGACCGCGCTGTCGGGGACGACGGCCGCGGCGACCGCGTACGTCCCGGCGAACAGCGCGGCGAGTCCGAGGCCGAAGGCGCCCAGTCGGACGGGGGCGTTCATGAGACGCGCACCGCCTCGTAGCCGGCCTCGTCCACGGCGGCGATGACGGCGGCGTCGTCGACCGGCGCGTCGGCCGTGACGACCAACTTGCCGGTGGCGGCGCTGACGTCGATCTGCTTGATCGGGCCGATCTTGCCGACCTCCTCGCGCACGGACATCTCGCAGTGGCCGCAGGTCATTCCGGTGACCTGGTACTCGATGACGCTCATGACGACTTCCTCTCGGTCGATCATACCCCTGGAGGGTATCTCCTTGATCTGAATTTATACCCCCTTGGGGTATCGAGTCAACAGACGGGTCTCATTTTTTCGACCAGACCCCCGGACATGCGGAAAGCCCGGGGATTCCGCCGTGGGCGTAACGGGTGGAATCCTCCGGGCGCGTCGGCTTACCGTGAACCATGGCTGAGACTTCCCCGAACCCGGTCGACGCGCCGGAGCAGACCCGACCGACCGCACCGAGCACGGCGCCGAGCGAGCCCCTGTGGCGCGACGCCCTCGGCGAGCAGCTCCGCTCGACCCGCCGCGAACGCGGCGAGACCCTGAGCGAGACCGCCGACCGCGCCGGGATCTCCCCGCAGTACCTCTCCGAGATGGAGCGCGGCGTCAAGGAGCCGTCGAGCGAGATGATCGCCGCGGTCGCCGGCGCCCTGGAGACGACGCTCGGCGACCTGGTCCTCCAGGTCGCCGAACGGATCCTCCTCGACCGCACCGCGGTCGAGCGCGCCGACACCCCGTCCGGCCCGGTCTGCCGGGCGGCGTACGCGCTCGCGGCCTAGGGACTCGCGGGGCCCGGCCGCGGCCGGGCCCCGGGGGCTACTGCGTCTCCAGGATGTTGTCGACCAGGCCGTAGGCCTTCGCGGCCTCCGCCGTGAACACGCGGTCCCGGTCGGTGTCGAGGCGCAGCTGCTCCGCGGTCTGCCCGGTGTGGCGCGACAGGATCTGCTCCATGCTGTCGCGGACCCGCACGAGCTCGTCGGCCTGGATGATCAGGTCCGGGATCGTCCCGCGGCCCTGCCCGGCGGGCTGGTCGAGGACGATGCGGGCGTGCGGCAGCGCCGAGCGCATCCCCTCGGTCCCGGACGCCAGGAGCACCGCGCCGACGCCGATCGCCTGGCCGACGCAGAGCGTGGCGACGTTCGGCCTGATGTACCGCAGCGTGTCGTAGACCGCGAGCATCGCGCTGGGGTCGCCGCCCTCGCAGTTGATGTAGAAGTTGACGTCCTTGTCGGGGTTCGCCTCCTCCAGGTGCAGCAGCTGCGCGACGAGGGCGTTGGCGACGCCCGCGTCGATCGCGGTGCCGAGGTAGATGATCCTCCCTGCCAGCAGGTGGGAGTAGACGTCCATGACGCGCTCGCCGCGGCCCTGGTCGACGATCACGTTCGGGATCATGTAGCTGCTCACCGGTTTCCCCTCTCGGCCGCGACCCGCAGGCCGATGCCCGGTCGCTCTTTCGGCGCGATCTCGTCGAAGGAGGTGACGATCGCGTCGACGAAGCCGTACTCCTTCGCTTCCTCCGCGGTGTACCAGCGGTCCCGCAGCGAGTCCTCGAAGATCGTCTCCGCGGTCTGGCCGGTGTCCTCGGCGATCAGCTTGAGCACGGTGTCCCTGGTGTAGCGCAGGTCGTTGGCCTGCAACTCGATGTCGACCGCGGCGCCCCCGATCCCGGCCGACCCCTGGTGCATGAGGACCCTCGCGTGCGGCAGCACCCGCCGCTTGCCCCTCGTCCCGGCCGACAGCAGGAACTGCCCTGCGCTGCATGCGAGCCCGAGCGCCAGCGTCGCGACGTCGCACGGCACCAGCCGCATCGTGTCCCGGATCGCCAGCATCGACGGCACCGACCCGCCCGGCGAGTGGATCCACAGTGAGATGTCGCTCGACGGGTCGTCGATCGCCAGCGACAGCATCTGCGTCGCCAGCAGCGTCCCGTTGTCGTCGTCGAGCACCCCGTCGAGCACGAGCACCCGCTGCTGGTACAGCTCCCGCCGCGCGCGTTCGGTGAACTGCTGCGGCCTGTTGTCTTCGCTCATCCCCCCACCCTCCGCCGCGCCCCGCTTCCCCCGCAACCGAATCCGCCCTGAGCAGATCCGCTCTGAGCAGATCCGCTCTGAGCAGCGCGGCCGCCGCGGAGGTCCTTTCGGGACCTCCGCGGCGCGGCGGTGTTCGTCATCGGTGCGGTCAGGCGTTCAGCGCCTCGGTGATCTTGCGGCTCATCTCGGCCATCGAGGGGCTCGGGGCGCCCTTGTGGGCGCGGTTCGCGGCCTCGACGGCGACGGTGACGACCTTGCGGAAGTTCTCCGCCTCGGCCTCGTCCTGCGCCTTGAGGATGCCGACGGCCTCGGCCAGCGCGGGCAGCACCTGGTCGGCGACGGCCGCGGCGGTCTTGCCCTTGAGCTTGAAGTCGTTCTTCTTCGAGGCGAGGACGTGCCCGACCTCGCCGGTGGCGGAGGCGTAGGACAGCGACCCCTCGGTGGCGACCTTGTGGGCCGACCCGGCGAGGCCGGCGAAGGCGAGGAGGTGGATCGCGCCGTAGGCGGCGGTGCGGATGACGGTCTGGTTCTCGGCGGTCAGGTTGACGCTCATGTTCTTGCTCCTTGTTGCTCATCGGGCGTTTCCCGTTGATGGAGCAACTATCGGAGACCGCCCTGACGGGGCGCTGATGCGAGCCTGACACGCCTTCAGTCCCCGGAGTCCCGTCTGTCAGCCGTTCGGGATTTTTCGCCCGAACCGCGTCATGGAAGACGTTCCGGTGCGTTCTCCATACAGCGGGCCGGTCGATCTACCACCAGTGGTCGGCCGGTCCGCCCGGTGTCAGCTGAGGAGTCCGGTCAGGATCCTGGTCAGGGCGGCGGGTCTGCGGTCGTCGGCGGTCGTTGTCGAGGCGGCCAGATCGTCGAGCAGGGCGGTGATGCGGGGGTGCTCGCCGGAGGCGGCGACGTGGCCCAGGTAGGCGACCGCCTGGCGCGGCCGCTCAATGCCCGCCCGCTCGTTCAGGGCGAAGGTGGCGACGACGGCGTTGAGCAGGGCGAAGACCTCCAGTTTGACGCGTCCGTCGCCGGGGTGGCCGGCGAGGGCTTCCAGGACGTGGTCGAGGACCTTGACGGCGTTGGGGCCCAGGGAGGGTCGTGTCAGGACCAGTTCGGGGAGCCAGCGGTGGCGCAGCATGACCGCGTACATGCCCTCGCCGACCGCGGCGAGGTCGGCGACGGATTCGCCTGTCAGCGGCGGGAGTTCGATGTCGGCGGCGGTCGCGTCGACCATGAGGTCGAGGAGGTCGTCGCGGCCGGAGACGTAGCGGTACAGGGAGGCGCCGCCGGTTCCCAGTTCGGCGGCGACGTTCCGCATCGAGACCGTCTCCAGCCCGCCGCGGTCGGCGACCGCCAGGGCGGCGGCCGTGATCTCGGGGCGGCTGCGGACCGCGGGGCGGCCGGTGGCGGCGCGTTCGGGTCGCAGCCAGATCGGTTCGTCGTAGTCGGCCAAGTCACTCACCTCATCGTTTGCGAACACTGTACCCGAACACTAGACTTCGGGAACACCGTTCGCAAACTCCGATCGCAAGGAGGAACCATGAACCAGACACCGACCTCGACCCCTCCCACCGGCTACGCGCACAACGGCGACGTCCGGATCGCCTATGAGGACCTCGGCGGCAGCGGCGGTGAACCGCTGCTGCTCGTCATGGGTTCGGCGGTGACGCGCTTCTGGTGGCCGGAGGGCCTCGTCGCCGAACTGATCGGCCTCGGCTTCCACGTCGTGTCCTTCGACAACCGCGACTCCGGCCAGTCCACCCACTTCCCGGCCGCCCCCGCGAAACCCGTGACGGCCCTGTTCCGCAAGGAGGTCCCGGCCTACACGGGCGAAGACGTAGCGGACGACGCCGTCGCGGTCCTCGACGCGGTCGGCTGGGAGTCGACCCACCTGTTCGGACACTCCAACGGCGGCCTGCGGGCGCAGCGGATCGCCCTGCGCCATCCGGCCCGCGTGCGGAGCCTCGCCGTGTCCGCCGCGGTGTCCTCCGACGCCGGGCGCATGAAGCTGCTGCGCTACATCCACTTCGGGTTCGTCGCCAAGATGGCCCGCCTGCGTTTTCCCGAGACGCGCGAGGGCGACCTGGCGATGGGCCTCGCGGTCTCCCGGGCGCTGGCCTCCCCCGGCTACCCGTTCGACGAGGCCGAGGCGCTCTCGCGCATCGAGAAGGACGAGCGCAGCTCCGTCCGCGACCCGAACACCATGGGCCGCCAGCTCGGCGCCCACTGGTCCGGCCCCGGGCTCGACACGATCGAGGTCCCCACGGTGGTCCTGCACGGCGACGGCGACCAGCTCCTCAGGGTCGCGGCGGCCCGCGACCTCGCGGCGGCGATCCCCGGGGCCCGTCTCGTCGTGAGCCCGGGAGTGGGTCACGACATCCCCGGACCCAAGTACGGCGACTACGCGAAGGAGGTGCACGCGAACGCCGCGAGGGCGTCCGCCCGCAGCGCCGATGCGGGGCCGGCGCCGAATCCGCGAAGCTGAGGCGCGGCTCCGGTCAGAACGTCCGGGGCCGGGGGATGCGGGCGATGTCGGACTGCTGGTGCTTCCAGTTGGGGAAGGTCTTCAGGAGGGCCTCGGTCTTGGCCGAGAGGTAGAAGCGGGCGGCCGGTGAGACGCCGGTGGCGTCGGCGGTCCATTCGACGAAGGGCTGGAAGAGGCGCTTCACGGCCCGCACGACGGGGTCGTTGGGCTCGTACTTGGAGGGGAGGTAGCGCTCCAGGAAGACGTAGGCGCGGAGCGGGCTGACACGGGTGCCGTTGAAGCCGTGGAACCAGCACAGCTCCCTGATCGCCTCGAAGTGCTCGGCCTCCAGCAGGAACTTGCCGAGCATGTGGTTGAGGAAGCCGGAGGCGAAGATGCTGAGCTCCTCCTCGCCGGGCTCGTTGATGCCGGGCATCTCGACCTCCGGGCACATCCGGAGGCGGGCCTTCCACAGCTGGCGCAGCATGACGAACCGGTGTTCGAGCTTCCGCGGGTCGCCGTCGACGCAGAACACGTCCCAGTCGTCGAGGGACTGGCGGGTGCCGAGGTAGACGTCCTCGCGCGCGACCTGACGCGGTTCGAAGAACAGCTCGGGGAGGTCGGCGGCGCGCTGCCGGAACTTGCCGAGGAGGTAGTCGAAGGAGAACGAGGCGATCGCGTCGACGACCATGTCGAAGTGGTACTCCGAGTACTCGACGGAGTAGCCGACCCCGTAGTCCCCGCTCGGCGCTTCGAACTTGAGGAGGTAGTTGCGCTGGTCGCCGAAGACGTCGCCGGCCTCCCAGCACTCGACGAGCCGCATCTCCTCGCCGTACCAGGAGGGCGGGGGGAAGCCGAGCCTCCCCAGGCGCTCAAGGGCCCTGGTCGCCGAGCGGCGGCCGCCGGGGGTGTCGGCGAGTTCGGTCATGGCCGCGAGCATCGCGGTGCCGAACGCGTCGGGGTTGTTCAGGTAGTACTGGACGAGCAGCGTCTCCAGCTCGGCCTGGGACACGCCCTGGATGTCGGGGAAGGTCGAGCGCGTCCACATGTTTCCGAGGAACCCCGACAGCGCGGTCTCCATGTCGAGCCGGTTCTCGGGGTCGGGCTTCTGGTCGTCGGGGTACTCGCCGAGGATCGCGAACCATTCGGTGCGGTGCTTTTCTTCGAGTGACACGGCGTCGCCTCGCTTCCACTGGAGTCCTGGGGATTCGAGTGTCACAGTCGGAACGGTGCGTAGTCAACCGCACTTCGGCGCAGGTGACGGCGCGGAACGCCTGGTCCGGTCCCGTGCCGTCGAATCCGCCGAACTTGTGGACGGATCGGGGACGGGACCGGAGTGGACGGCGCGGAGTCAGCGTCGCGTGTAGACGACGCCGATCTTGTCGACCTCGGCGCCGGAGCGGCCGTGGAAGCCGGCGATCTGCCAGCCCGCGGGCGCGGTGTACGTGGTGCAGTCGCCGGTGGTCGTGCCGCCGGAGAGGGTGCGGCCGGTGCTGGTGGTGAAGCGGGCGTAGAAGATCCGCGTGCGGCCGTCGCGTTCGGCGCGGCACAGGTGCAGCGAGACCGGGTACTCCCCCGCGGCGAGCGTGAGCGTCGCGAGGGTGCCGCCGCTGCCGCCGTGGTCGAGGACGGTGCCGTCGGCGAGGGTCAGGCCGATGAGGTCGACGCGCGAGCCGGCGCGCAGGCGCAGGACGGCGGGGTCGTCGGTCGCGTCGAGGGCGTCGACGTCGGTGAAGAAGTCGCCGTGCGGGCCGCCGAACTGGTCGCTGAGCGTGAAGTCGCCGCTGGTGGCCCAGGAGAAGTCGACGGCGATCGGGTAGTGGTCGGAGAGGTTCTCCCCGGAGCCGTCACGGAAGGCGGCGTGGTCGTTGCGGTACTGGCCCGCGTCCAGTTGGACGTGGTCGCCGGAGCGGTAGAGGATCTTGTCGACCACTTCGCAGTCGGCACTGACGGTGGCGTCGTCGCAGACGAGCGCGGGGTCGCCCTCGTCGGGGGCGTCGCCGCCGCGCACGAGGTCGACCCAGGCGTCGGTGAGGCCGTTCGCAGAGGCGAAGGACGCGATGCCGTCGCCGGTGCGGGTGTAGCGGGTGTTGGTGTCGCCGTAGACGATCACGGCGTTCCCGGCCGAGTGCTCGGTCATGAACGCCGAGACCTGCGCGAGGTTCGCGGCGCGGGCGGCGATGTCGGCGGGCTCGCTGCCGGCGTCGGTGTGGAGGTTGTAGAGGTCGACCCACACGCCCTCAGCAAGGCGGGCCCGCATGAACGTGAAGCCCTTGGGCGTCAGGCAGTCGCCGGAACCGGAGGCGCACTCGTCCCAGGCCGTCCGCTCGAAGTCCTCGAACGGCAGGTCCGAGAGGGTGTTGAGGCCGTCGCCGAAGGGGACGCCGCCGCTGGTGGGGGTGCGGTACGGGTGGTCGTCGGCCGCATACAGGGCCGCGTGGTAGTTGAAGTCCTCCTGGACGTGCACGATGTCGTAGGAGCCCAGGCGGGACCCGATGATCGGCGTGTTCGTCTCGGGGTCGCCGTCGCCGAGGCCCAGCGGCAGGCCCGCGATGTTGTAGGAGAGGACGGACAGCTCGCCGCTCTGGGCGGCGGCGGCCTCCTGCGCCTCGGCGGGCGCTGGGACGGCGATGACGGCCAGCGCGGCGAGCGCGGCCAGGCGGGACGGGGTGCGCATGGGACTCCAGTCGTGGTGCGGCCGAGGGGGCTCGGCTCGAAAGCGGCCCCGCCAGATTGCCCGAAATACGCGAAATGTTCAAGACGGGCGGGGGAACGCCGGGTGAAGGAGTCCGCTTGCGCCGCCGCGGCGCTCCCCCGCCGCCGCGTCAGCGCGTCTCGGCGACGGCCTTGACGCCCGCGAGCCAGGTGTCCACGCCGACTTGGAGGGCCGCGCTGGGGACGAGCGCGGCGACGACCGGTCCGGCGAGGGTCTCCTTGCAGGACAGGCGGGTTCCGCCGTCGGCGGGTTCGGTGCGGTAGACGTGGGTGAAGCGGGCGCCCGCGCTGGTGCTCACGTAGGCGAGGAGGCGGCCGGGTTCGACGGCGCCGAAGGTGGAGGTGATCCGGTTCGGTCCGGCGCTCCAGGTGAAGGCGCCGCCGCGGCGGGCGGGGCCGTCGGCTTCGACGTCGTGGACGTCGGCGCGGACCTCGGGCCAGGCCGCGACGTCGGCGAGGACGTCCCACACCCGCTCGGGTGCGGCGTCGACGAGGATCTCCCCGGCGGCCTGGGTGGGCGCGAGGTCGTCGGTGCGGCCGGCGGCGACCTCGGCGAGGAGGGCGTCGAGTGCGGGTCCGGTGTAGAGGGCGCCGCCGAGGGGCGCGGCTCCGGCGGCGAGCCAGCCGTCGGGGTCCTCCAGGACGGCGATCCCGGCCGCGCCGGGCAGGTCGAGTCCTTCGGGTGCGGGTTCTTCGGCGAGGCTCGGGAGCGGGCCGGGGGTGAGGGCGAGGACGGAGCGGCCGTGCTCGCTCCAGCGCAGGAATCTGATGGTGGCCATGGGGTTCCTTCCGTTGTCGTACGTCGTACCGTACAACATACGGTAGAGGTGGTGCGGGCGGCGTCCGAGCGGCACTAGAATCGGCACGTGAACTCATGGCCCGACCCCGGCAGTGCGCTGCCGCTGCTGTGGCGGACGGCCGAGCGTCCGAGCCGCGGCAGCGGGCTGACGATCGGCGCGATCGTGGAGGCCGCGGTGCTGATCGCCGACGCCGACGGGATCGGCGCGGTGACGATGCGCAGCGTCGCCGAGCGGCTCGGCGTGGGCACGATGTCGCTGTACACGCACGTGCCGGGCAAGCGGGAGCTGTACGCGCTCATGCTCGACCGCGTGTTCGCGGACGCGGCCGAGAAGCCGGAGGGCGATTGGCGCGAGCGGTGCGCGGCGATCGCGCGGCAGGACCGCGACCGCTACCTGCGCCATCCGTGGCTTTTGGAGCTGCCGGCGGCGCGGCCCGCGTTCGGGCCCAACGTGACCGCGAAGTACGACCGCGACCTGGCGGCCCTGGACGGGACGGGTCTGACTGCGGCGGAGATGAACGCGGCGGTGATGTCGTTGACGAGCTTCGTGTACGGCGCGGCCCGGTTCCAGAGCCAGGCGCGCAGCGACGAGCGGGACGGCCGGGGCGAGCGGCGGTTCTGGCAGGACCACGAGCCGTTCATGCACCTGGTGCTCGACCCCGAGCGGTTCCCGACCGCCCACCGGGTGGCCGAGGAGGCCCGCAACGAGGGGGACGCCGACCACGACTCCTCGTTCGAGTTCGGGCTCGAACGGCTCCTCGTCGGGATCGGCGACCTCATCGGGCGCAGGGCCTAGGACGCCGACCGGTGCGTGTCGGCGCCCTAGGGGTGTTCGGTTGCGGTGGTGCGGTTCCGGGTCAGGCCGAGCGGCGGCGGGCGGCGACGGCCAGGATCAGGCCCGACAGCAGCGCGACGGCGGCGGCGACGATGAACCAGGCCGTGGCGGGCCCGGTCTTGGGCAGCTTCGGGCCGCCGCCGTTGACCGTCAGGTCGTCGGTGTTGTTGGACAGCTTCGCGTCGAGGTCGCCCGGGTAGTCCTCGGAGCCGAGGGTGACGACCTGGACGTAGCCCTTGTCGTTCGACTTCCCGTCGGTGATCTCGGCGGTGAGCTTGTACTTCAGGACCGTGCCCGGGTTCGTGCTGTAGAACAGGCACACGAAGTCGACCTCGTCCTCGTCCACTGCGGGAATCGAGGAGTTGAGGAAGTCGCTGGCGCCCTCTTCGCAGTGCCAGCCCTCTTCGGGCGCTTCGATCTCGACGAAGTCGACGCCTTCGGGCAGGTCGCCGACGAGCGCGTAGGAGCCGGGTCCGTCCATGAAGGTCGGGGCCAGGGCCGGGCCGCGGTTCTCGACCTCGATGGTGACCGTCACGTCGTCGCCGTCGTCGCCCTTGAAGGTCGCGCCGTCGACGGCGAGGTCGTAGGGGTTCTCGCTGGAGGTGATGTCGATGTACCCGAAGTCCGAGTCGTAGAAGGTCGCGGTGGGCTCCACGGCCTGGAATCCGAGCACGTCGTCCGAGCCCTCCCAGGTGACGCCGCCGAACCAGGATTCGAGCGATTCGGCGTCGATCGGGAACACCGAGTAGGAGCAGCCGCAGACGAGGACGGGGCCGGGCGCGGTCGCCAGGACCTCGTAGCGGATCGGCTCGGTGAAGGTGAACGCGGTGTCGGGCGCGTCCTCGAAGTCGGTCACGGCGCACACGAGCGCGCCGTGGTCGTCCATGCAGTTGTCCCAGTCGTCCTGGGGCGCGACGAGTCCCTGCGGCAGGTAGTCGGCGCGGAACGCGGAGACGACGACCGCGGCGGTGTCCTCGGGCAGGTCCTCGGCCTGGTAGAACTCGGGCTGGACCGGGGCGGACTCGCCGGGGTCGACGCCGTTGAAGTTGAGGTCGCTGGGCAGGTACGGGAACTCGTTGTCGGCCGCGATGACCTCCATCTCCTCGTCGACGACCATGACGATCTCGCCGTCGACGCTGATGGTGATCGCGTACGGGTGGACGCCGGGCGCGGCGCCGGGTTCGGCGGTGTACATGTAGCTGAAGGTGGTGCTGCGGTCGGCGTCCTCGGCCTCGCACCACAGCAGGCCGGTGGTGGCGTCGGGGCCGCACCCGCCGTACTGCGGGTCGTTGTTGGCCCAGTAGACGACCCCGGTGTTCGGGTCGAGCGAGAATCCGGCGGTGACGTCGTGCTCGCCTTCGGCGAAGTCCTCCCCGAAGACGATGGTCAGCTCGCCGTACAGCTCCTCGCCGTTCGCGGTGATGAGATGGGCGGCCGGGTGGACGACGTCGACGGGGACGGGCGCCTGGGCGGCGGCCGGTGACGCGAACGAGGCGGCGCCGAGCGCGGCGGCGACGGCGGCCGCGGCGAG
>NZ_QFRW01000326.1 GCF_003265355.1 Glycomyces dulcitolivorans
CGCCTCGCCCCCGTCGCCGCCCCGCCGCGCCGCGCCACCGGCGAGCCGCGCGCCGTCCGCGACGAGCTCGGCATCGGCGACCGGCCCCTGCTGCTGTCGGTCGGGCGCCTGCACCCGCAGAAGGACTACGACACCCTCATCGCCGCCGCCGCCCGCTGGGCCGACCTCGACCCGCAGCCGGTGGTCGCCATCGCCGGGGACGGCCCCGAGCGCGAGCGCCTCCAGGGCCTCATCGACACCGCCAAGGCCGACGTGCGCCTCCTCGGCCACCGCACCGACGTCGGCGACCTCCTCGCCGCCGCCGACCTCTCCCTGGTCACCAGCCAGTGGGAGGCCCGCCAGCTGTTCGCCCAGGAGACCCTCCAGGCCGGCGTCCCGCTCGTCACCACCCGCACCGGCGGCATCCCCGAACTGGTCGGCGACGCCGGGCTCTACTTCGAAGTCGGCGACGTCGACGCCCTCGACCGCACGGTCCGCGAGCTCCTCGCCGACGGCGCCAAACTCGCCGACTACCGCCTCGCCAGCCTCGCCCGCGCCGCCACCTGGCCCGACGAGCTCCAGATGATGGACGCCCTCGACGCGCTCTACCTCGAACTGACCGGCCGCTAGCCCGTGGCGCGCAACCTCGATGCCGGGCGGCTGGCCCGCAAGGCCCGCAAATCCCTGGCCCGCACCGTGGCCGAGAACCGCGGGCCCCTCCTCGTATGGGTTGTTGCCGCCCTCCTCGCGGCCCTGGCGATCATCCAGCTGCTGCCCGACGAGCCCGAAGAGGCCATCCCCGACACCGTCGACTCCGTGATCGTCCTCGGCGTCGGCGGCCTGTCGTGGACCGACATCGACGCCGAGTCCACCCCGAACCTCGCCGCGCTGGCCGAGAACGGCTCGCTCGCCGAGCTCAACACCGACTCCGGGCGCAACTTCACGTGCACCCTCGACGGCTGGCTCACCCTCTCCGCGGGCGCCCCGGCCGTCGCCGGCGCCTACGGCGACTCGGCCGACTGCGGCGCGGTCTCGGGCGACCAGATCGCCACCGACGACGCCGGCACCACCGTGTCCGACATGACCGACCTGGTCGCGCTCAACCGCGACCTCGACCAGGGCGCCGAGGTCGGGATGCTCGCGGCCGGGACCTCCTGCGCCACCGGCGTCGGCCCCGGCGGCGCTTACGCCACCGCGAACTCGGTCGGGCGCGTCGGCGAGTACGCCCCGAACCTGCCCTCCGGGCGCGACCTCGCCGCGCTGCTGGCCGAATGCCCGCTCACCGTCGTCGACGGCGGCGTCCTGCCCACCGATCCCGAACTGCGCGAAGCGAACCTCGACGCCCTCGACGCCGTCGTCGGGGCCCTCGCCGAGGCCCGCGGCGACGACGCCGCGCTCATCGTCACCGGCGTCAGCCAGGTCGAGGAGCCCAACCGGCTCCTGGCCACGGTCGCCAACTTCGGCGGGGACGACGGCCACAACCTCCTCGACCTGCCCGCCGAGCGCCCCGGCTACCTGCGGCTGACCGACCTGACCGCCACGATCCTCACCCTCCTGGACGCGCCCCTCCCGGACTCGGTCTCGGGCACGGCCGCCGGCGCCACCGCCGACACGCTGTCCTATGAGGAGCGACAGGCGGTGTTCGACGACACCGACGTGCGCCTCATGGCCGCCTCTGTCGCCGCCCCGGCCACCCAGTGGCTCCAGGTGATCCTCTTCCTCGCCCTGACCTTCGTGGCCTGGCCGCTGCTGCACCTGCTGCGCCGCGCCGGCCAGCCCGGCGTCAAGCCCCCGCCGCTGTGGCTCATGCGCCTGAACATCGTCTCCGCGCTCGTGTGCGCCCTGTTCACCGCCGCCGCGATCCTCGCCGACTTCTTCGAGTGGTGGTCCTTCCCCCACCCGGGCGTCGTCGGCCCTCTGACGGCCCTGGCCATCGCCGTGGCGTGCGCGTTCGTCGCCATCCTCATCCCCGGCCGCCGCAGCCCTGCTAGCCTGATGATCACCGTCTCCGCCTTCGGCATCATCGTCACCGTCATGGCCATGATCATCCACACCGAGGACCCGCTGGGGACCCTGCTGGGCGACTACACCGTCGCCGACTCGGCCTCCAACGAGCTCGGGCCGGTCGCCACCGGCATGTTCATCGCCTCCCTGTGGCTGCTGGCCGCCGCCGCGGCCTGGCGCCTGCCCCGCCGCTACCAGGCCCCCGTCATGGCCGGCACGGGCTGCCTGGGCGTCCTGGTCGTCTCCGCCGGGTTCCTCGGCGACTCCGTGCCCGCCGCGGTCGCCTTCATCGTCGGCACCTGCCTCGCCGCCGCGCTCGCGACCGGCGGCTGGGTCACCTTCCAGCGCTTCGTCTGGTCGGGCCTGGCCGGGGCCGCGGTCCTGCTGGGCCTGTCGTGGATCGACTACCAGCGCCCGGCCGCCGAACGCGGCGAGCTCGGCGCGTTCCTCGGCGACGTCCTCGGCGACACCAACGGCGTCATCGCCTCCGGCGTCGGCTCCAACATCGTGGCGGTCTTCACCTCCCCGATGAGCCTCCTGGCCGTCATGGCCGGCGCCTACTGCTGGCTGGTGCTCCTGCGCCCCGGCGGCGGCCTGCGCCGCGCCTGGGGCCTGTACCCGCCCCTGCGCGCCGCCTTCTCCGCCGCGGTCTTCGGCTCGGCGATCGCCGGGCTCCTCCTCGGCAAGGGGATCATGAGCCTCGGGTCGGCCCTGGCGGTCATGGTTCCCTTGGCGGTCATCATGAGCCACCGCGTCCTGGCCCGCGCGCACGTGAAGGACGGGGAGTATTCGAACATGATCGTCGACGCACCCTCGTGGGTCGATGAGGAAAACAGCGGCGAAAGTGTTAGTGTGGAATCCCGTGGGTGATGCGATCCACCGGCTGCTTTAACGAGCGGTTCGTTCGACACGAACACCACGGGAGTCCGCCTTGGCCAGCGCCGCAAATGGTCAGATCCGCACTACGAAGCACCTCTTCGTCACCGGTGGGGTCACCTCCGCCCTCGGCAAGGGCATGACCGCCGCCAGTCTCGGGAACCTGCTGACCGCCCGCGGCCTGTACGTGGTGATGCAGAAGATCGACCCGTACCTGAACGTCGATCCCGGCACCATGAACCCGTACGAGCACGGCGAGGTCTTCGTCACCGACGACGGCGGCGAGACCGACCTCGACATCGGCAACTACGAGCGGTTCCTCGACCGGAACCTGTCGCGTGACGCGAACGTCACCACCGGGCAGGTCTACTCCGACGTCATCGCCAAGGAGCGCCGCGGCGACTACCTCGGCGCCACCGTCCAGGTGATCCCGCACATCACCAACGAGATCAAGTCCCGGCTCGCGGCGATGGCCGATCCCGATCCCGAGACCGGGCGCGTCCCGGACGTCGTGATCACCGAGGTCGGCGGCACCGTCGGCGACATCGAGTCGCTGCCGTTCCTGGAGGCGATCCGCCAGTACCGGCACGACATCGGCCGCGACAACATCTTCTTCCTCCACGTTTCGCTGGTGCCGTACCTGGCCGCGTCCTCGGAGATGAAGACCAAGCCCACGCAGCACTCGGTCGCGCAGCTGCGCAGCATCGGCATCCAGCCCGACGCCATCGTCTGCCGCTCCGACCGCCCGCTGCCCGACGGCCTCAAGTCCAAGATCGCCGGGTTCTGCGACGTGGACGACGCGGCCGTGGTCTCGGCGCCGGACTCGAAGTCGATCTACGAGATCCCCAAGACCCTGCACTCCGAGGGCCTGGACGCCTATGTGGTCCGCAAGCTCGACCTGCCGTTCAAGGACGTCGACTGGACGGCCTGGGACGACCTGCTCGACCGCGTCCACAACCCGGAGTCGGTCGTCGAGGTCGCGGTCGTCGGCAAGTACGTCGAGCTGCCGGACGCGTACAAGTCCGTGGTCGAGGCCCTGCACGCGGCCGGGTTCGCCCACCGCGCGAAGGTCAACGTCCGCTGGGTGATCTCCGACGAGTGCGGGAGCCCCGAGGCGACCGCGAAGTCCCTCGCCGGCGTCGACGCCGTGGTCATCCCCGGCGGGTTCGGCGACCGCGGCGTGCCCGGCAAGATCCAGGCGCTCACCTGGTCGCGCACGCACCGCGTGCCGACTCTGGGTCTGTGCCTCGGCTTGCAGTGCATGGCGATCGAGGGCCTGCGCGAGATCGCCGGGCTGGTCGGCGCCGATTCGGAGGAGTTCGACCGCGAGGCCGAGCACCTGGTCATCTCGACCATGGCCGACCAGACCGAGATCGTGGCCGGGCGCGGCGACATGGGCGGCACGATGCGCCTGGGCACCTACCCGGCGAACCTCGCCGAGGGCTCGATCGTGGCCGAGGTCTACGGCGCCACCGAGGTCAACGAGCGCCACCGCCACCGCTACGAGGTCAACAACGCCTACCGCGACCAGCTCGCCAAGTCCGGGTTCGTGGTCTCGGGGCTGTCGCCCGACGGCCGCCTGGTCGAGTTCATCGAGCTCGACCGCGAGCAGCACCCGTACTACGTGGCGACCCAGGCCCACCCCGAGCTCAAGTCCCGCCCGACCCGCCCCCACCCGCTCTTCGCGGGCCTGGTGGCCGCGGCCCTGAAGCGCCAGGCCGCCGACCGCCTCGACCTCGAAGCGGCATAACCGAACACGACGGAAGGGCGGGACCCGAACGAGTCCCGCCCTTCCGTCGATGCGCCATCAGGACTCGCGCGGGTCCTCGCCGTACTGGTTCGAGCCGTAGTGGCCCTCCTGGGCGAGCATCACCAGCAGGATGACGCCGCCGACGGCCGGGATGAAGTTGAGCAGGTACAGCCAGCCGGACTTGCCGGTGTCGTGGAGGCGGCGCACGATCACCCCGAGCGCGGGGATGAGGGTGGCGAGAAAATACAGGTAGAACGGGATCAGGAACGCCCGGCCGTCACCCAGCGCTCCGAGGAGGAAGATGAGGGCGAAGGCGATGAGGAGGTGGATGAGCAAGAACATCCAGTACTCCTTGCGGCGGGCGCGGCCTGAGAATCCGATGTAGTTCTTGAGCACGGCGAGATACCAGTGCACAGGGGCTCCTTTCAAGGGGGCGATCCTCTACGGGATCAATTGGGGGCGTGAGGGGTGGCGGCCCCGGGGCCAGGACCGGGAGAGAATTTAGCATGGTTCCCCAGGCCACCGCGCCGTGATTCGACCTCTGCCTCCTTTGAGGACCTGATGTCGCAATGCGCCCGATTCACGCCTTCCCGATTGCAATGCGCGAAGGGACGGGACTCGAACGAGTCCCGTCCCTTTCTCTGTTTGCGTCTACGCCTTGGTGCGCAGGGCCCGGCCGACCGAGATCGTGGCGATCAGGATCAATCCGGCGGCGATCAAGGCGACCGTCTGGAGGCCGTGGGTGAACGCGGTGCGGGCCGCGGTCAGCAGGGCGTCTCCGGCCTCTGCCGGGAGCGTGGCGGCGACGTGGACGGCTTCGCCGAGCGTCTCCGAGGCGCCGGCGGGCGCGTCGGAGAGTTCCGAGCGGTATATCCCGGTGGCGAGGGATCCCAGCAGGGCCACGCCCATCGCGCCGCCGAGCTCGTAGGCGGTCTCCGAGATCGCCGAGGCCGAGCCGGCGCGGTCGGCCGGGGCCGCGGCGAGGATCGCGTCGTTGGTGACCGTTTGCGCCAGGCCCGCGCCGGTGCCGATGAGGATCGAGGCGCCCACGACGACCAGGGCGCCTTCGTCCACGCCGACGAACGCCATTCCGGCGAACCCGGTGATCACGAACGCCAGGCCCCCGACGATGGTGCGCGCCATGCCGATGCGCTCCGAGAGCCGCACCGCGAACAGGCCCGCGACGACCGACACCGCCATCTCCGGCAGCAGCAGGAGCCCCGCTTGCATAGGGGAGTATCCCAGCACCAGTTGCAGGTACTGCGTGAGCAGGAACAGCGAGGAGATCATCGCGAACACGATCGTGAAGTTCGTGGCCAGCGAGGCGCTGAAGCGCCGGATGCCGAACAGGTTCAGGTCCAGCAGCGGGTGCTCCAGGCGGCGCTGGCGTCGCACGAACACGACCGCCATGGCCGCGCCGAACGCGATCGCGGCGAAGGCCGTCCAGTCCAGGCCGTGCTCGGCGAGCGTCTTGACCCCGTAGACGAACGGGAACATCGCCATGAACGACATCGCGACGCTGAGCAGGTCGAGCGGGCCCGGGTTCGGGTCCTTGGACTCCGGCAGCAGCATCGGCGCGGCCACCATCACCGCGAGCGAGACCGGTGCGGCCATGAGGAACACCGAGCCCCACCAGAAGTGCTCCAGGAGCCATCCGCCGATGATCGGCCCGGCGGCGGCGCCCGCGGAGAACCCCGACGCCCAGATCGCGATGGCGAACTTGCGCTGGCGGCCGTCGGTGAAGAGGTTGCGCATGAGGCCGAGTGTGGTCGGCATGAGGGTCGCCCCGGCCAGGCCCAGCAGGGCGCGGGCGGCGATGAGCGTCTCGGGTGTGGGCGCGTAGGCGGCGAGGACGCTCGCGGCGGCGAACGCGGCCGAGCCGATGATCAGGAGCCGGCGGCGGCCGATGCGGTCGCCGAGGGAGCCCATGGTGACCAGGAGGCCGGCGAGGGTGAACCCGTAGACGTCCACGATCCACAGCAGCTGCGAGCTGGAGGGTTCGAGGTCTTCGGACAGGAACGGCACGGCGAAGCCGAGCACGGTCATGTCGATGGAGATGAGCAGCACCGGGAGCACCAGCACGGCCAGCGCCCAGCCCTGTTTGGCGCTGAATCGGGCGCGCGGCTCGGTCGGGCGCGGCATCGTCGTCGTCATGGTGTCCTCCTTCTGGAAGCTCGCGGCCATGGGCTGCCGCGGAAGCGGCGGCCCGCAGGTCGGCACCTGGGGCGGTTCGGCGAAGCTTGTGATCGAATCGACGGTTCAGGGGAATTCGCTGTACCGTCCAGACGGTATAGTAGCAAGCGGGAGGGCACATGGCCAAGGACGAAGTCAGCACGCGTGACCGGATTCTCAACGCGCTTCAGCGCATCCTCGTCGAGGAGGGCTCCTCGGGCGTGACCCTGGAGAAGGTCGCCGCCGAGGCCGGCGTCTCCAAGGGCGGCCTGCTCTACCACTTCAAGTCCAAGTCCGACCTCTACGACGGCCTGGCCGCACGGTTCCGGGCCCGGGAGGAAGTCAACTTCCTAGAGGCCCGCAGCCAAGGTGTGGTCGAGACCTACCTGCGGGACTCCACTTCGCCGTCGAAGGAGTCCGCGGCCAGCCTGTGGGCCTTGCTGAGCGCACTCCGCGGCAACGACGAACTGTCCGCCGCCGCCCGGAACGACGTCCTGTTCACCTTCGACGGCTGGGCGAAACTCCTGCACGAGAACATCGAGGACCCCGTCACCGCCGAGATCGTGCGCCTGGTCGGCGATGGCCTGTTCCTCTCCGCGCTGGCCGGTGTCCCCCTGCCGTCTCAGGAAGTGGTCGAGGGCCTCGTGCGGCGCCTCAAAGCCGACGCCGGCGAATCCTGATCCTGTAACGCGACCGGGCTAGGGTGGCTCCCGTGCATGACTACCGAGTCCTCGACAGCGAAATCGTCCACCGCGGCTGGTGCTACGACCTGACCGCCGAGACCGTCGCGATGCCCGGCGGCGGCAGCGCCCGCCGGGAGTTCCTCGACCACTGCGGCGCCGTCGTCACCGTCCCGCTCGACGAGTCCGGGCGGGTGGGCCTCATCCGCCAGTACCGCGTCCCGCCCAAGGAACTCATGTGGGAGTTCCCCGCGGGCCTGCGGGACATCCCCGGCGAGGACCCCGCCGTGACCGCCCGCCGCGAGCTCGCCGAAGAGGTCGACCTCGCCGCCGCCGACCTGGTCAAACTGGGGGAGTTCTACACCACCCCCGGCATCTCCAACGAGCTCGTCCACTACTACCTGGCGATCGGCCTCACCGCCGTCCCCGAGGCCGACCGGCACGAGCGCACCGACGAGGAGGCCCACATCGAACTGGTGTGGTGGGACCTCGACAAGGCCCTCGCCGCCGTCGCCGACGGCGAGATCCGCAACGGCGTGTGCGCCCTCGCGCTCAGCCTCGCCAAACTCCACCTCAACGCCTGAGGCGCACGGTCACAGGGCCCGTCGCGCGCAAGCGCGGCGGGCCTGACTTACGATCACCGCGACGACGCCGTCCGAACCGCTGACCCAGAAGGAATGCCGGGCTCAGGGCGATCCGCGTCCTAGACTGCCTGAGCGGGTTGCCGACCGGCCCCGAACTGGCACAACGCTTCGGAAGGAACCCGCACCGTGAAAGTCGCCGTCCCCCGCGAGATCAAGAACAACGAGTACCGCGTCGCACTGACCCCCGCCGGGGTCCACGAGCTGGTCGCCGCCGGCCACCACGTCAGCGTCGAGACCGGCGCCGGGCTCGGCTCGGCCATCACCGACGACGACTACCGCGCCGCCGGGGCCGTCATCTGCCCCGACGCCGACTCCACTTGGAGCACCGGCGATCTGGTCCTCAAGGTCAAAGAGCCGATCCAGGACGAGTTCCACCGGATGCAGCCGGGCCAGACCCTCTTCACCTACCTCCACCTCGCCGCGAGCGCCGAGTGCACCGACGCGCTCCTGGAGCGCCACGTCACCGGGATCGCCTACGAGACCGTGCAGACCCGCGACGGGCGCCTGCCGCTCCTGGCGCCCATGAGCGAGGTCGCCGGGCGCCTGGCCGTCCAGGCCGGGGCCTACCACCTCCAGCGCCCCGAAGGCGGCCGCGGCACCCTCATGGGCGGCGTCCCCGGGACCCCGCCGGCCCGCGTGGTCATCATCGGCGCCGGCGTCTCGGGCATGAACGCCGCCGCCATCGCCGTCGGCATGCGCGCGGACGTCGAGCTGCTCGACCTCAACGTCGACAAGCTCCACGCCGCCGACGACCTCTACCAGGGCCGCCTGCGCACCATCGTCTCCAACCGGTTCGAGATCAAGCGCGCCTGCCGCGAGGCCGACCTGGTCATCGGCGCCGTCCTCGTCCCCGGCGCCAAGGCCCCCACCGTCGTCGACGACGAGGTCCTCGCCGACATGAAGGACGGCGCGGTCCTCGTCGACATCGCCATCGACCAGGGCGGGTGCTTCGCCCACTCGCGGGCCACCACCCACGACGACCCCACGTTCTCCTACGGCGGCAAGCTGTTCTACTGCGTCGGCAACATGCCCGGCGCCGTCCCGAACACCTCCACGTACGCGCTCACCAACGCGACGCTCCCGTACGTCATGCGCCTGGCCAACCACGGCTGGGCCGAGGCCCTGCGCACCGACGCGGCCCTCGCCGGCGGGCTCAACACCTATGCCGGGCAGGTCGTCAACGAACCCGTCGCCGTCACCCACCACCTGCCGCTCATGCCGATCGCGCAGGTCCTCGCCGAGAACTGAGGACACACAGGACCCTCACGTCCCAGGCCGTAGCGGGCGATCCCACACCGGGTGCCTCGGAGTCTCGCAAGCCGTCGACAGCCTCGATACACTGACGTACAGTCGCTATGACAGGCAATGGTGAGACGCCCGGCACCCGGTGCCGACTCGCACCCGGAGGCGGAAATGAGCAGTGTGGACAGCAACGACAAATGGGCGGCCCTGCGCGGCGCCGCGCAGATGCCTCCCGCTGACGGAACCGAGGACCTGTCCTCGCCCGACCCCGAGACGTACACCAGCAAACGCGAGATCCCGCAACCGCAGCCGCTGGAGCGCCACGGGCCGGCCCGCGTCATCGCCATGGCCAACCAGAAGGGCGGGGTCGGCAAGACCACCACGACCATCAACCTCGGTGCGGCCCTTGCCGAGTACGGCCGCAAGGTGCTCCTGGTCGACTTCGACCCGCAGGGCGCGCTGTCGGTCGGCTTCGGCACCAACCCCCACACCCTGGACCTGACCGTCTACAACCTCCTCATGCAGGAGGACGTCGACATCGACGACGTCATGGTCAAGACCAACGTCGCGGGCCTGCGCCTCCTGCCGGCCAACATCGACCTCTCCGCCGCCGAGATCCAGCTGGTCAACGAGGTCGCCCGCGAGCAGACCCTCGCCCGCGTCCTGCGCCCGGTCATCCCCGACTTCGACTACGTCCTCATCGACTGCCAGCCGTCCCTGGGGCTCTTGACGATCAACGCCCTCACCGCCGCCCACTCCGTCCTGGTCCCCCTGGAGTGCGAATTCTTCTCCCTGCGCGGCGTGGCCCTGCTCCTGGACACCGTCGACAAGGTCCGCGAGCGCCTCAACTACGACCTCGAACTCGACGGCATCCTCGCGACCATGTACGACTCGCGCACCACCCACTCGCGCCAGGTCCTCCAGCGCGTCGTGGAAGCCTTCGGCGACAAAGTCTTCAGCACCGTCATCACCCGCACCGTGCGCTTCCCCGAGACCACCGTCGCCGGCGAGCCCATCACCACCTGGGCCCCCGCGTCCTCGGGCGCCCGCGCCTACCGCCAGCTCGCCCGCGAACTCATCGCCGCGACGGACAAATAGCGTCCCGAACGCGTTCCACCACAAGAAACCCAGAGTTCACCCCGTAGCGTCTGCGGGGCCCGTCTAAGCTTGCGTGCGTGAGCGACCAGCAGCTGCCCCAGCTCCCGACCCAGCGGGAGGGCGAACCGGACGAGGCCGAGACCGGCTTCCACGTCCGGCTCGTCAACTTCGAGGGCCCCTTCGACCTGCTGCTGCAGCTGATCGGCAAGCACAAGCTCGACGTCACCGAGATCGCCCTGCACGAAGTCGCCTCCGAGTTCATCGCCTACGTCACCGGCCTCGACGAGGCCTGGAACCTGGAGGAGACCTCCGAGTTCCTCCTCGTCGCCGCCACCCTCCTCGACCTCAAGACCGCCCGGCTCCTGCCCGGCACCGTCGTCGACGACGAAGAGGACCTCGCGCTCCTCGAAGCCCGTGACCTCCTCTTCGCCCGCCTCCTCCAGTACAAGGCCTACAAAGAGGCCGCCGGCGCCCTCTCCGAGCTCGCCGAGGGCGCCGCCACCCGCGTCGCCCGCAACGTCGGCCTCGAAGAGCGCTACAAGGGCCTGCTGCCCGAACTCGTCCTCGACCTCACCCCCGACGCCCTCGCCGCCCTCGCCGGGAAGGCCATGGTGCCCAAGCCGGTCCCCACCGTCGGCACCGGGCACATCCACGTCCAGCGCGTCTCGGTGCGCGAGCACGCCGTCATCCTCTCCCGCCGCCTCCAGCGCGTCCAGACCGCGACCTTCCGGGCCCTGACCTCCGACTGCGAGACCCACCTCGAAGTCGTCGCCCGCTTCCTCGCGCTCCTGGAGCTCTACCGCGAGGCCCTGGTCGGGTTCGAGCAGATGCAGGCCCTCGGCGAGCTCACCGTCCGCTGGCTCGGCGGCACCGGCAACACCGAGATCGAGGTCGACGAATACGCGGGCGCGCCCGCAGAGGCCGAGGCAGCGGCCTCGGACGCCGTGTCTTCGGACGCACCGACGGGGGAGGAACCGAGCGAATGACCGAACGAGCCGAAGACCTGGAAGAGGGCCTGGCCGCCTGGCGCATGCCCAGCGCGCGCCAGGAGGCCGCGCCGCTGCGCCCCGACACGCCCGCCGACGAACCGGCCGGCGAGGACGACGAGTACGCGGCCGCGCTGGCCGCCGTCCCGGCCCAGGCCGGACCCGACGGGGACGACGAACCCGAGGTCACCGCCGTGAGCCCCGTCCCCGACGACGTCGATCTGGGCGCCGTCCTGGAGGCGATCCTCATGATCGCCGAGGAGCCCTTGTCGGAGGAGTTCCTGTCCTCGGTCCTGGAGCGACCGCGCTCACAGGTGCGCGAGACGCTGGGTCGGCTCAGCGCCGAATACACTGGTGACGGACGCGGATTCGATCTGCGTCGCCAAGCCGGCGGCTGGCGCTTCTACACCCGGGCCGACTACGCCCGTTTCGTGGAGCGGTTCGTGACCGACGGCGCCTCCGCCCGCCTGACCAAGGCGGCGCTGGAGACGCTTGCCGTGGTCGCCTACCGGCAGCCGGTCACCCGCGGCCGCATCTCGGCCATCCGGGGGGTCAACTGCGACGGCGTCATGCGCACGCTGGTGGCGCGCGGCCTGGTCGAGGAGTGCGGGACCGACCCGGACTCGACGGCGACGCTCTACCGCACCACCACCCTGTTCTTGGAGAAGATCGGACTGGACTCGGTCGACCAGCTGCCTGAGCTGGCCCCGTTCCTACCGGACGACGTGACGGATATCGAGGAAGATGAACAACGCTGACGAAGAAGGCATCCGCCTGCAGAAGGTCCTGTCGCAGGCCGGGGTCGCCTCCCGCCGCGCCGCCGAGGAGCTGATCTCCCGCGGCAAGGTGAAGGTCAACGGCGAGCCCGCCCGGCTCGGCCAGAGAGTGGACCCGTCCAAGGACGTCATCCACGTCTCGGGCAAGCGCGTCATCACCGACGTCGACAAGGTCTACTACGCGATCAACAAGCCGCGCGGGATCGTCTCGACCATGGACGACGACGAGGGCCGCCCCTCGCTCGCCGAGTTCGCCAAGGGCATCGACCACCGCGTGTTCCACGTCGGCCGGCTCGACACCGACTCCGAGGGTTTGCTGCTGCTCACCAACGACGGCGAGCTGGCCAACCGGATCATGCACCCCTCGCACGGCCTGCCGAAGGTCTACCGGGCGCAGGTCAACGGGATCATGGACAAGCCCACCTGGAACCGGCTGCTCAAGGGCGTCGAACTCGAAGACGGGCTCGCCAAGGCCGACAAGCTCAAGATCATCGACGAGCACGCCGGCCAGTCGTTGATCGAGATCACCATCCACGAGGGCCGCAAGCACATTGTGAGGCGCCTCATGGACGAGGTCGGCCACCACGTCTCGCGCCTGGTGCGCACCGAGATCGGCCCGGTCCAGCTGCGCAACCTCAAGCCCGGCACGCTGCGGCGCCTCACCCCCAACGAGGTGGGGGAGCTGTTCCGCGAGGTCGGCCTCTAGAGGTCGTACAGCCTGCTGTAGCGACGGCATGGGCATGGCCCGGTTAGGGTTTCGTCATGAAGACGATTCTGAACATCATCTGGTTCGTGCTCGCCGGGCTGTGGCTGGCGATCGGCTATTTCGTTGCGGGCCTGGTGTTCTGCATCTTCATCGTGACGATCCCCTTCGGCATCGCGAACATGCGCCTGGCCGGCTACGTCCTGTGGCCGTTCGGGCGGACCGTGGTCTACGACCCGCAGGCCGGGTGCCTGACGCTGCTGGCGAACATCCTGTGGCTGATCCTGTTCGGCTGGGAGCTCGCCCTCACCCACCTGGTGACCGGCTTCCTCCAGGCCATCACCGTCATCGGCATCCCGCTGGCGGTGGCGAACTGGAAGATGATCCCGCTCGCCCTGTGGCCGCTCGGCGCCCGCGTCGTCGATCGATAGACATTGGACCGCTCCCGCGGGGGTGCAGTTCGCCACCTCAGCTCGCGTGACCCGGCATGATGTAGGTTTGCGGGGTTTGCACATGAAGAACGGAGCCGACATGCCTGAGCAGAAGAGCGGACCGGTCGTCGCCATCGACGGTCCGTCCGGGGCCGGGAAGTCGACGGTGTCCAAGACCCTCGCGACCGCGATCGAAGCCGCGTACCTCGACACCGGCGCCATGTACCGCGCGGCGACCCTGGCCGTCCTCAAGGCCGGTATCGACCCCGCGCAGACCGCGCAGGTCACCAAGACGGTCAAGAACGCCAAGCTCGAATTCGGGACCGACCCCGCCGACCCCTTCACGCGCGTCGACGGCGAGGACGCCGACCAGGCGATCCGCGGCGACGACGTCACCAAGGCCGTCTCGGCCGTGGCCGGCAACAAGACGGTCCGCAAGTTCCTCATCGACGAGCAGCGGCGCATCATCGCCGAGGCGAAGAAGGGCATCGTGGTCGAAGGCCGCGACATCGTCGAAGTAGTGGCCCCCGACGCCGACGTCAAGGTCTACCTCACCGCGGACCCCGTCGAGCGTGCCAAGCGCCGCGCCGCCGAAATCGGCGCCGACGCCCAGGCGACCAAGCAGGACCTCGAACGGCGCGACACCGCCGACTCGAAGACCACCAAGCCCCTGGAGGCCCCTGCGGGGGCCGTGGTGATCGACTCCACGGCGCTGCCGATCGTGGAGGTAGTGGCCAAGATTCTGGCCTTGCTGAACAACAGGGACATCGATGACTGACGAACCGACCTGGGCCGACGACGACTTCGAGTTCACCGAGGTCGACCTCGACGAACTCGACGATTCGGAGGACCGCGGCCCGGTCCCGACGGTGGCCGTGGTCGGCCGCCCCAACGTGGGCAAGTCGACCCTGGTCAACCGCATCCTGGGCCGCCGCGCCGCGGTGGTCCAGGACGAGCCGGGCGTGACCCGCGACCGCATCGCCTACGACGCGGAGTGGGCCGGCAAGCAGTTCAGCCTGGTCGACACCGGCGGCTGGGAGCCCGACGCCGACGGGATGGCCAAGGCCATCGCGTTCCAGGCCGAGCTCGCGATGCGCACCGCCGACGTCATCGTCTTCGTCGTGGACTCCCGCGTGGGCCCCACCGACGCCGACGAGGCCGCCGTGCGCATCCTCCGCTCCACGCACAAGCCCGTCATCCTCGTCGCCAACAAGGCCGACTCCGAGCGCCAGGAGGCCGAGGTCCACGACCTCTGGAGCCTCGGCCTCGGCGAGCCCTTCGCGATCTCGGCCCTCCACGGCCGCAACTCCGGCGACCTGCTCGACAAGATCATCTGGGCCTTCCCCGAGGAGCCCACCGGCAAGCTCAAGGAACGCGGCCCCCGCCGCATCGCCCTGGTCGGCAAGCCCAACGTCGGCAAGTCCAGCCTCTTGAACCGCATCGCCGGCGAAGACCGCGCCGTCGTCGACAACGTCGCCGGCACCACGGTCGACCCGGTCGACTCCGTCGTCGAGATCGACGGCGAGGACTGGATCCTCGTCGACACCGCGGGCCTGCGCAAGCGCGTCAAGTTCGCCTCCGGCACGGAGTACTACGCGGCCCTGCGCACCGAAGCGGCCGTTGAGGCAGCGGAAGTAGCCCTCGTCCTCCTGGACGCGTCTGAACCGATCAGCGAACAAGACCAGCGGGTCCTCACCCAAGTAGTCGAAAGCGGTCGCGCGCTCGTCCTAGCCTTCAACAAGTGGGACCTGGTGGACGAAGACCGCAGGTACTACCTGGAAAAAGAAATCGACCGGGAACTGGGCCAGGTCAGCTGGGCCCCGAGGGTGAACGTCTCGGCCCTCACCGGCCGAGCGGTCGAAAAAATCGCGAAGTCGCTCCGCGTGGCCCTCGCGGGCTGGAGCCAGCGCATCACCACCGGCGAACTCAACCAGTGGATCAGCACGCTCCAGGCGGCCACCCCGCACCCGACCCGCTCGGGCAAGGCCCCGAAGGTCATCTACGCGACCCAGGCCGCCGCCGAGCCCCCGCGCTTCATCCTCTTCACCAACGCCCCGTTCGAGAAGCAGTACCTGAAGTTCATCCAGCGCAAGCTCCGTGAGGACTTCGGCTTCCCCGGTACCCCCATCGAACTGGTCGTCAAACCACGCGAATCCCGCAAACGAGACAAACGCAAATAGCCCGCCTCACACGGGGGACCTCGCCTCAGAGGTCCCCGGGGCCATAAGCTAAAGTTGTCACCGCCGCGGCAACGCGGCAGAACGGGCTGTGGCGCAGCTTGGTAGCGCACTTGACTGGGGGTCAAGGGGTCGCAGGTTCAAGTCCTGTCAGCCCGACGTTTTAGCAGGTCAGAGACATAGTCTCTGGCCTGTTTTCGTTGTTGTGTACGAATTTTCCAGTTTTCCTGGTGCGGTCAAGCACTCCAGGTTCAAGCTGTCCCCTCGGCGTTGAAGGGCTGAATCCCCAGGTCACGCCACGAGCCCTTGCCCATCCAATGCATCGGACCTAGTGCGCCTCGACCGGCCCAAGCGCTCGAATGGCTTGCGCACCAATGGGTTACGGTGCAGATCAACGTGATGCAGCAGGAGCGCTCAGGCGACCCCCAGGGCGTGTCCATGAGTTGGTCCATGGGCGAGAACAGGAAGAAATGACGGAAATACCAGGAGCTTTCACTCGTCCACGCGGAAGCGTCCGTTTCCGCGGGCGCACCTACCAGGTACGCGTACACGTGGGCGTCGATTCCGAAACCGGAAAGCAGCGGTACCTCACCGAGACCTGCCGGAGCCCGGAGGAGGCCGAGGCGGCACGGGAGCGGTTGGTCGCCCAAGCCGACTGCGGCAAAGGCTTCGCTGGCAAGCTCCAGTTCGGTGACGCGATCAGGCTATGGCTCGCCTCCCGCGACGAATACGTCGCGGCGGGGGAGCTCGCCGTATCGAGCCAGCGCACCTCGCGGCAGCTCGCCGAGACTCACGTCATCCCCGTGCTTGGGACCATCGCTCTCGGCGATCTCGAGCGCGAGCTCGTCCCAGCTGCCGAGGCGTTGTACCGCGAAGTCGGCAGGTGCCGTCTGCGCTGCCGGGGCCGTATGGACTTCGAACACTATGAACGGGGCAGAGGCAACAACCGACTCGTGCGTGATCTGCAAGGCCACCGGTGCGGCAAGCGTTGCGGACCCCACGAATGTCCTCGTGCGTCAGCGTCGATGCTGCGCAAAGTCCACGGCGTGGTGACCGGCACCTGCGGCATGCTGCACCGGTGGGGTTGGATGCCGGGGAATGTTTCCAAACGCATTGTGGCCCCAGCGAAACCGCCGCTGAGCCCGAAAGCGCCGACGACCTTGCAAGTAGCGGCACTGGTTGATACTGCGTTTGCCCAGGACGCGGATTGGGGCACGATCGTGCGGCTGCTGCTGGTTACCGGGGCCCGCCGCTCAGAGATCGTCCGTTCCCAACTTAAGCACGTTGACTTTGAACGCAGCCTGTTCTTCATTGACCCCACCAAGGTCAAGGGCACTTCCCGGTGGCTCGCGCTTGATCCCGCGACCATGGCCCTGCTTGAGGGATTGCGCGACCGCATCACCGACCGGCTCGCTGCCCTCGGCCGGACGGTTACGGGGGAGGAGTACCTGTACTCCTTTGCGCCCGACCACGCCCGGCACGGCTCAGCGGGCTATGTCAGTCAGCGATTGAAATCGATGGGGCAGTCGATCGGTATCGAGACCCACACGCACGCGCTGCGCCATTACGCGGCGACCGAGCTCATCGTCGCTGGGGTCGACATCGTCAACGTCGCCCACCGTCTCGGGCACCGATCTCCCAAGTCGACTACTGACATCTACGCCGCCTGGCGGCCTGATGTCGACCGCCGCGCCGCCTCCCTGCTTGCCGGGGGCCTGCGAGCCCCGGTCGACCCGCTGCCGGATCGGCCCCCACGTGATCGCTCAGCCGAACAGCCCCATCGGACCGGCCCCGAACTTGAGCAGCGCATCTGCGACATCCGCCAGCGCACCGGCTGGGGACCCCGGCTCATCAGGAAACACCTTGCTACTGAACAGATCGGGATCGCTGAATCGACCGTGTGGGAAGTGCTGCGACGTCACGGTCTCAATACCAGTGCTCACGGGCGCCACAACAGAGCGCATTGACGCGTTTCAGCTCGCAGACGCACAGTGAGCGAGCCCTGACCCAGTCATTTACCAGGTTGGATTCGAGGAGCGGCAACCGGATGACTCGCGCCGATCGAGGCCTCCGATCCGAACGCGGCGCACTGCCATCGCGCGACAGCCGAACGCCGCGAGTTCGCGTGCGCAGCGCTTGTCACTCGGAGAACGGACTCGGGGACCATTGGAGGCTGCTTCCGGAGGCCGAGGACAGGGGAGCCGAGCCCGCAGGATCGGCCGGCGACCAGGCGCCTACACGGTGTTCGTTCTGCGGCGCATGCGGGGCTGGGAGCCGCCACTGCTGCGTCGGCGCCGACGCAGCCAGCTCGGGGTGTGGCTGCAGCGGCCGCTCAGACTCTGGCGAGGATCCTGCGCTGGCGACGTCGAATTCAGCTGAACGCCCGTCAACGGACGCATCGGCGGCGAGGATGGAGGTATGGCACCGTCTCCTGCACGGGCCCCGCGGCCGCGAGGCAGCCTCCGCGCTCGCGGAGGTGCATTTCAAGTGCATCTTCATAGCGGATTCGGTGCAGCTGCCACGCGCCGACGCTCCTTCACAGAACCATGGCGTGACCCCTTCGAGCGTAAAGTCGCGCTCCGAGAACCTGTCACTGTCAACGGTAGCGGCCGGGCGGCGGCGCGCGGGTCCTTCGGCGACGCGGTCGGACAGTGGCTTGCCAATCGCGACGAGCGGGTCAAGGCCGGAGACCTGGCGGCGATGACCCAGACACATGCCCGAGCGCTCGCCGAGCAGCACGTCATTCCGGTCCTGGGCCCGATCCGGCTGTCTGCTCTGGACCGCGAGCTCGTGTTCGCCGCCGAGCGTCTATACCGCGAACTGGGCGTCTGCCGTGTCCGCTGCGCGGGGCGGATGGGCATCGAGCACCATGCCTCTGGCTCAGGCAACGCACGCCTTGTGCCTGCAACTGCTGGGCATGAGTGCGGCCGACGATGCCGACCGCATGTGTGCATGGGAGCATCGCCGTCGATGCTGCGGAAGGTTCACGGAGTGGTGACCGGGACGTGCGCCATGCTCTACCGCTGGGGATGGATCACCTCCGATCCCTCAGCACGGATCACCGCGCCCAAGTGGCGGCACACACCCCCTGGTGCGCCGACCCGAACCCAGGCCACCGCCCTGATCAAGGCCGCATTCGCGCAGGATGCGGACTGGGGCACTGCTGTGTGGCTGTTGCTGGTCACCGGCGCCCGCCGCTCAGAGATCGTCCGCTCCCAGCTCAAGCATGTGGACTTCGCACGGTGTCGGCTGTTCATCGGCTCGACGAAGGTCGAGGGGACTGCCCGGTGGGTGGAGCTCGACGAGGCCACCATGGGATTGCTCTCGGCGCTTCGCGGTCGCATCGCAGCGCGCCTCGCCGCTGCCGGTGCGCCGGTCACGGGGGAGGAGTACCTCTACTCCTACCTGACCGACCACAGCAGGCCCGGCTCGGCAGGGTACTTCACCCACCGGTTCAAAGCGATGGGCACCGGGGTCGGAATTGACACGCACCCCCACGCCTTTCGCCACTACGCCGCGACCGAGCTGATCACCGGCGGCATCGACCTCGTCGCCGTGGCGCACCGGCTCGGGCACAAGACGCCCTCCACCACGGCCGACATGTACGCCGCCTGGCGCCCCGAAGCCGACCACCGCGCGGCGGCACTCCTCGCCGCCACATTGGCACCACGGGCAGATCGGCAGCCGGCCCGCCCGACCCGCGACCGCTCCGCCGAGCAGCCCCGCCGCACTGAGCCTGGCCTCGAGCAACACATCTGCGACATCCGCCAGTGCACCGGATGGGGACCCCGGCGCATCAAGAAACGCCTCGCTGCCGAAAACGTGGCCATCGCCGAATCCACCATCTGGCTCATCCTCAAACGCCACGGCCTCAACACGCTCACGGGCGTGCGCCCGCCAGGTTGAGTACGACCTACTCGATCCCTCGGCTCCTCAGCCGCAGTGGCGGCGCATCAAGCCACGCGAATAGTCCCCTATCAAGTTGGCTTGGGAAGGGCGAAGCCCGCTCTCGGCACCGAGGAGGGTGGGCGGTCGAAAAGGCTGGTGCGCCCGGTGCCGTCTCCGCATCGCAGCGAATCCCGGTGCTGTACTCGCCATCGTCAGGACGATCACCGGTCGTCGCGAACAAACACGATGGCTTCGTTCATTGTCAGGTCCCCGCTGGTCCGCATCTCGATGATTGCAAGCCCGGCAATGCACCGGCAGCAGCTTGTCACAGCAGCAGCACTCGCAGCTCCTGCGTGTAGCCTCGTGACCAGGCCAACCAGTGCGAGCCTGGCGATGCGAAGGGAACCGCGATCGAGTGCGGTCTTGCGCTCGAGCGAGGGCGCGACCGTTGTGCGGAGGTCCCCGATCATCGCGATGAGCATTCGGGCGGTCCGTTGATCTCCCCACTTCTTGACCTCTACGCGGAGCAGGCCGACAAGTCGATCGAGTTCGCTGAGCACATCCTCAGGATAGAGCGGCAGTCCGGCTGCCTCCTTGGTGATGTACGGCGCCGAGGAGACCGGCATCGAGCCCGGCACCGGCCCGCGGCCGCCCTCCAGTGCAAGACCGGGTGCCAACAGTAGGGCTGCAGCTGGCGTCACGAGCGGCGCTGCCGGGTGCCGGACGTTGATGCGGCGGTGCACCTCTTGGAATGTCTTGTCGTATGCGCTGAGCATGGCGGCCTGCAGCGCATTGACCTGTCGTTTGATCTCGTTGACGTGCGCAGGCGTGAGCCCGAAGCGAGCCTGGCTGGGGAGATCATCGCGCAGCTCCTCGACAGACCCGAGCGCCGTGAACAAACTGGTGCGCTCTTGTACCTGCTGGGCCAGTGCCCGTGCTCCGTTCAGCAGGCGATCGAGGCGGGCCGACTGCTCCTGCGCCGCCTGTGTCTGGCCTCCTGCATACTCCCCGTGCTCGATGGCATGGCTCTTGACCGTTTCCTGGGCCGATGTGATCGATTCGAGCAATTCGTGCATGGACTCAGTGACCATTCGGGCGGCATTGCGTTGGGCAGGGCTGACCGATCCTTGGAGGTGGCCGATGAGCCCGGCCGTGTCCGACCAGTCCGCGCCCAAGAGCCTGCCCAGCGCTGGCTCGGTCGCGGCGAATCCCTCGTTGCCGCTGCCGAGATACAGCGGCCTGATCCCGGATTGGCTCTGCACCCATAGACCCACAGGATCTTTTCTGCTCCAACGCGAGCGGAGGATCGCACGCCCTTCCTTTTCGGTGGGCAGGCGGTAGGTGAACCCGCGATGGTCGAAGGTGTTGAGCCAGTTTCGGAACTCGCCGACTTCGTCGGGCCACAGCCCTCGCAGACTGGCGTCGCGAGCCTGACGATGGGCAGAGGGGTGGCGCTGCTGGCGCCACTCGACTCGCTCGCGCAATCGCCACAGCGGCATTCCGACAGGCGACTTGCACGCGAGCACCTCGCCGTGCAGCGGCGCGATCTGCTGAAGGTTACGCCGGATCACTTCGGTGCAGGCGACGTGGTATTCGTCGCTGCTGGGTGGATGGTCACGCTCGAGGAAGTCCTCGATACGCCCTTTCAGGAACTTGTCGATAGCGAAGCCCCGCGCAGCGGCCTCGTTGGCGCAGTCGATCGCAAGTTCCCAGGCGTCGCCCCCGCCTTGGTGCTGGCACGCGGCGATGACCGGTTCGGGGTCGGTCTGCGCTGCCCACAAGATCGTGGTGTTTCGCCACCAGCCGCTGCTGATGTTTGCAATGAGGAGGTCGGATAGGTCTGCTTCGACGATATGCGAGGCGGCGAGGTATTCCTGGAAGGACAGGTGCGCGAATGCGCTGTTGGCGCCGTCGACGGCTACGAGGAGGCCGTGCTGGTGCGCATCGGTGGCGACCTCGTGCGGGTCGGCCTGGACGCCGAGATGCTGCAGCACTTCGCCGATCCGCTCCCGGGCGGGGAAGTAGCGATCCTGCCCGACCATCAGTTCGAACGCGAGCTGGCGCATGATCGCGAGCTTGCGCAGGAATTCGGGATCGGCTGATGCCTCGCCGGCACCGCCGAGGGTCCGCCTGGAATGAAGGAGGATCTCGACGAACTCCTCATAGAGCTGCGCCCTGCTTCCGGACATGCCCCGGGGAAGATAGAGGTCGCGGTACACGATGATGTGCAGCAGCAGCGGAGTCATCGCGAGATCGAACATGTGGGGGTTGTTGTCCAACTGTCCCAGCAGATCGACGGGGTCTGCGGCCGGGTTCGCGATGTCGTAGCCGCTCTTGCCCCGGGCTGCGCTGAAGCATTTGTTGATGAACAGGCGTATCTGGCTGCGTGACAGTGAACAGATGTCCAGGATCACTGGAGCCTGGGCGAGCATTCCCGGATTGAACCCTTGGGGCCGGCCCGCGACGATGAGGCTGCCGCGGAAATTGCCGGCTCTGATGCGGTCGACCCAGGTGGTGACCTTCGCACGGTGGGCCTCCTCGACTTCGTCGAGGCCGTCGAGCATGACCACGACGCGGCGGCTCCGCAGCCAATTGCGCATGTGGTCGACAGTGATCGGGCTTGTGCGTAGCCAGGGTTCACCCATGGCGACCTCTGCCAGGCCGATGGAATCATCGCTGGCGATCGCTTCCGCGTGCCGGGGCAGCACGACCAAGACCGGCAGCGGCCGGAACACCCGCCCCGGCTCGGTCAGTTTGATGGCCGTGGCGCGCAAGAGCGTGGTCTTGCCGTCACCTGGGCGTCCGCGGATCGAATAGGCGGAGCTGTCATCGTGTCGGAGCAGTTCGTCGAGTTTCAGGCGGTGGCTGCTGCTGGAAGGTGTCGGGCCGAATGCCGGCTGGTCGCGGCTGCCGGGCTGCTTGGTTCGAAGCTGCACATCGACGTAGATGTCGGCGACGCTCAGTGTCGGGCCAGCAGGATGGCGCGCTCCTGCCAGCTGGAGTCGATTCAGCTGACTGTTCTTATGGATGATGCCGCGGTATCGGGACCGGTAGGCGAATTCGAGGAAGCGCCCGAAGTCGAAGAGGCAGAGCACGACTACAGCAGCGAATGCAGTTGCCGACCAGAGCCAGATGTTCCATCCGACCGTGAGGGAGGCAATGGCGCTCACGCCACCAGCGATACCACCGACGGCGCCAAGGTAGGTCACCGCCGTCAGGTGAAGGGAGACCGTCGACGGGGACGGGGACGGGGACGGGGATTCAGGAGGCATGGTGCTCGCTTTCGCGAAGGGAGTGACGTCTCCGGCATCAATGGGTGGCATGCCCGGCAGGTGTCACGCGGAAGCAGCTGACGATGCTATCGCAGGATCACTGAGCGGACCGATTTGAGTCGCCTACATGACAATGCCGAAGGTGACGCGAGTCTGCGTTGGCGCATGTCCGCCGCGCGCGGGTGCTGCGTGGGGGAGAGGTGGGTCAAGCTCCGGTGCCGGCAACGCAGGGCAAAGGCGTGCTCGACGGCCTGCCGGTGGCGGCGCAACGGCGTTGCGGAGCGGCACCCGCGAACCGCGCCGCGACGCAGCAGTTCGCGGACGCCCCGCGCGTCACCTGCGGGTGAGTGCTCAGGGAAGCAGTTCCTGTTCGTATGCCCAGGCCAGCAGGCTCGTGCCGTCTTTGATCGGGAGGTACATGTCGGTCGCGAGCAGGTCGTCGACGACCTGGGCCGCGCGATCGCGGTCTCGGTCGAACAGCGTCTTGTACGCTTCAATCACAATCCACAAGGTATCCACATTGGGTACCCCGAGCGCATCAGCCTGGACGATCGCGTCGCGCTCATCCAACACTGCAGTGAAACCGCGGTGGTGTGCACAGGCGATGACCGCGCACTCGCCGAGGTGTTCGAACTGCCCGCCGCTGAGTTCGGATTTGACCTGGAGCATGGTCCACTGCTCCTCGTCAGTGAGCACGGCCAGCTCGGCCCAGTCCACGTTGGCGACCGCGTGAATATCGGGGTAGCCTGCACGCCCCTGTTCGATTTCGTCGCTGACTGCAGTCGGTACGACGACGACACCGCCGGGCGCGAGCTGCTCAAGGATATTGGCATGGCCGGCCCGGCAGAGATGGGTGTAGGCGCTGGTGTCGACGACCCAGCGCTGATGCTCAGCCATCATGTCCAGCGAAGGAGCGGCGGAGGTCCTCGATCGAGGCGCCGGCGCGGGTGGGGAGCTCCGTTGCGGGAAGGGTCCCGCGCAGGAGCTCGAGTGAACGTGCGGCCGTGAGTTGACCATCGACGTACGCATTGAGGATTGCCGCGGTGAATGCTGGTGACAGGTACGGGGCGGCGCACTCTTCCCGCCAGTTGAGTTCGAGCCGGAGGTAGTCCCCTGGAGTCGGTTCATCCTCCCTGAACGACCCGTGTTGATCGAAGTTGATCAAGTCGAGGTTCCGCAGCTGGTTGACGGCGGCCGACCAGCTCAGCCGGAATTTCGCAGCGACGGCAAGTGCGCGATCGCGTGGCTCCCATGCCCGATACTCGTTCCAGACCTTGCTCACGCCAGCGCGGGGAGCGAGAAAGTGGATAGCAAAGGAATTGATCATGGTTTCGGCATCGTTCGTCGCCTCCGAATCGTAGGCATCGCCGAAGACCCAGTGCCCGAGCTCGTGCGCCAGGGTCATGCGCCGCCGACCCGCAGCGATATCGCCGTTCAGCACGGCGGCGCCTGCTGCATTAGTCTCATCTTCGACCTCGACGCAGCCGCCATCGGCGCCATTTGTGCCGAGATGGGCCGAAAACGTGTACATCCCGAGTTCTTCGCAGACTTGCCCGAGATCGTCGATCGGGCCGGTCTCCAGCGCTATCTGGGCGCGAACAGCGGTGGCAGCGTGCTCTGCCTCGATGTGGTCCCGGGGGGTCCGGTACTCGATCCGCTCGCGTGCAGGTAGAAGGCCGCGCCGCAGCAACGCTTGGACATCTGCGGCGAACTGCTCGAGTTCAAGATCGAGCCGTTGCGTGGTTGCATGGGTCGGTGCAGCGTCGGTTCGGCGGCTGACCACTGCGGGGACCGGATCGGCGACAAAGTAGGACAGCGGGCGCTCAAGAACTCCTGCGATTTGCACCAGTTCGGGCACGTTGAGTTTTCGCTCGCCCTGCTCAAGCCGAGAGATCGCTGAGCGGTCGAGTTCGACGGCACGGCCCAGATCGGCTTGGGTCAATCCCGCGTCCTCGCGAGCTTGTGCCACCCGTCGTCCCAGCAATGCCTTGTCCATGTGTGTGATTATCACACATCCACGCTCCAATCCGCCTCCTCAGCGGGTATCCAATCACTGTGAGACTGCAGTCAAGACACAACAGCAGCAAATCGACCGACTCAGTCCCTGAGGGGTCGAAACCGGATGGCTCGCCCGTTGTAGTGACGCTCAGGCGGTCGCAGCGCACTGCGACTGGCTCAGGCGGTGATGCGAGGAGCCGCAGGCTGTGCGCTGGTACGGCCCCACTTGGCGAACTCCGTCATCGAGACGAGCGCTTTCGGCTCACCGTGCGCCGCCTGGATCCAGCGATGCACCAGGTCAGTGATCGACTCGGGAGCGATCCAGGCCGCGCGGACCCGGGCGAAGGTCGCATCGATATCGAGATCGCTCATCTCGATCTGCGGTACAGGCAGCAGTGATGCGATCGCGTAGCCACGCCAGAAGTGGTCGTCCTCTTGGACTGCTGCCCCGTCCAGGCACCTGAGCGCGGCCGTCATCGCACCGGGCCAAACCTGTCCAAGCGCCGGGCGGAGTGGATCGTCGTACGTGAACAGGATGGCCATAGCGTCGAACAGAGTATGAAGGGCATGCAGGTTGGCGGAGAATTGCCGGACGTGGATGTCGGGAGGGAGGGAGTCGCCACTGAGGGCGAGTTCGACCAGAACGCCAGGCTGACAAATCCACTGCAGGGTGCCAAGCTTGGGGGATGACAGCCGACGCTGATGTTGCGGTCACTCTTGGGGCCGAATGGGCAGATTCCAGAGCCGGGAGCCGATCGGCACGTGGGTACTACTACCAGGATGTCGTCGGTGCCTGGCTCGCGTCACGGGTGCTGGACCGGCAACTCGTGCTCGGTCAGATCGTTCCTGAAGGTCTTGAGGACCTGTCCTGCGAGGGTGGTGATCATTGGCAAGTCCAAGCCAAGTCGCGGCAGGGTCATCGGGGAGACTTCACCTCCGGTTGGGTCGCAAAGACACTGCTGAAGGTTTGGTCGAAGCACCTCGACCGAAGAGAGCGGGGCATTGCAGGCCGGCCTATGCTTGTCCTCGAGCGCCCCGTACATGGCGCGAGCCCATCTGAGTGGGGTAGACCAATCCGGGAGAGCTTCGCGCCCGGCCATCCCCTGATCGGAGAGCTCCGCTCCCGCTGCGCGGCAGCGGAAATAAGTGTCACTGAGATCGATGCCATATTGGACGAAGCGTCGATTCTCATTCTGCCGTGGCATGTCGCTTTCGCCGAGGCCATCGAGAACGTAGTTCGCAAGACGGGTGTACTACCTGGAGTGGCAGTACCGATAGTATTGGCGCTCCGAAGCCGAGTCCAAGCATGCACTGCGGCAAATGCCGAAGCGCTGGAGCCGCAACAGCGCCAAGGACTCAGCCTTACAGACATCGAACACCTCGCGACCTCGACGTTGGAACTCACCGATCAGGCCGCCCTCACTGCGGCGCTGCGCGACCGCTTGTGCGAGACCATCGACTTCGACACGCCCATGCACGATGATGGGTTCTATGAAGGGGTCTCTGTCCAACCAGGCCATATCGCTGCAGGTCTGCCTGCCCCTCGCAAAGCTGCAACGAACCTGGTGCTTGAGGCGCTCGAGCGAAACCGGCCTGTCCTGATCACCGGTCCCTCAGGCGTGGGCAAATCCATGGTGCTCTGGGCCTCAGGATACGCAGCTCGGCACATCCTGTGGTATCGAGTGCGAAGTCTGCGCGAGCGAGACATCCCCGCATTGCTTGACCTGCTTTGCGCCTCAGGGCCAACCGAGATCGCCCCCGTCGGTTTCATCATCGACGGTGTCGGCATCGGCCCGATGCGGGAGTGGGACACCCTAGTCGAACGCGTAGCCAGCATCCCCGGGGCACGGCTGCTCGGCTCAGCCAGGTTCGAGGACCTCTTCCCGCTCAGATCCCTGCCCGAGTGCGATCGAATCGAGGTGACCCTCGATGAGGAGGTCGCCGCCCGCATCCATCAGGAGATCGTTGCAGCCGGGAAGACGACGGTGCCGCATTGGCGAGAAGCCTTCGAGCAGGCAGACGGCTTGACCCTGGAATTCACCCACTTCCTCACCCAAGGGCGCCGCCTCCCTGACGTCATCGGAGAACAGGTCAACAAGCGGATCGCCGAACACCGGGATCTTGAATTGCGACTCCTGGCGGTGACATCCCTTGCCCACCAGTGGAATACGGCCGTCCCGCTCCAAGCGGCACTGGGTTCTGCAGCGGCCACCGACTCCGAAAGCCGGATGGCCTTGGAACGGCTCCGCCAAGAACACCTCGTACACGTTGAAGCGGGCATGC
Organism: Glycomyces dulcitolivorans; assembly: GCF_003265355.1. GTDB lineage: Bacteria > Actinomycetota > Actinomycetes > Mycobacteriales > Micromonosporaceae > Glycomyces > Glycomyces dulcitolivorans. The sequence continues at coordinate 26,960 of NZ_QFRW01000326.1, forward strand.
TGATGGGTCGGCACCCCCTGCGGTCGAAAACGCTCGCGGAACAGATTCACCGCACGCCCCCACCCATGCTGAGCGACACCTTCAACTCGGTGACAAGCATGATCGAAGCCAGCGGCCTGACCGACTTCTTGGCAGGCGCGGTCGCTTCGGGAACGATACCCGATTCCGTGATCCTCACTGCGGCGCAATCGAGACTCCATGACCAGTTCGGAGCTGAAGGAATCGCTGTGTTGCAAGGTCTCCGAGCCGGTTCGCTGCAGCGGGAGATGCGAAGACGTTCGAACCAACTCCGAGTTCACGGTGTCGCACCTGCCCACCAGATCGCGGCGTTCATGCTCGCGGTTTCCGAAGACGATCTCCCGGGCATGATCGAGCCAGCCCTCCAGGTCGCCATCGACGAACTGAAGGCAATGCCCTCGGCGGAAAACGCGCTTCGTGATGACCTCTTCGCAATGATTGATTTCGATCAAGTGGTCGCGACGCTCGGCCGCAGCGACATCACATCCGCGTCTACTCTTCTGGCTTTGCTTGAAGAGCTCTCCGAACGTCAGCGGGAGTCGCTCATCACCGGAACAGCATCGAATTCACCAATGCTGGTCGAGCTCGCGACGTGTGGCTTCGAAGATCTCGCAGATCTTCTCGACACCGCACATCGAGTCGATCCCCGCCTCCATGCAGAAATGGTGAGGACATTGGGAGGGGAGGCTGCGATCACCGATCGCTTGATGGAGTATGACGAATGGATCTTCCAGGCCTCGATCAAAACCGAAGAAGACCAGTCGGTGGCGTTCGCCCGGCTCGCGATAATCTCCCCTGAACTCCAGATGGATATGGAGAAGCATGCCAAACGCATCGCCCGCATGTATCTCCAATGCTTTCCGTACAGCGACCACGCCGATGTCGACTTTGTCGCGGCAGACGGGCAGCCGGTGTCCGCTGACAGGCCTTACCTGAGCCTGCTGAAGCAGCGGTACGCGTGCGGGACAACCTCAAGTATCTGGCCGAGGAGCCGCCTTCGATATGCGGTGGCGGCGGCATCGGTCATGAGCCGAACTGAACGAACCGTCATCGCAAAAGATTTGATCACCAGATCCGCAAGGATACTCGATGCCATCCTCAAGGTCTGGTTGCATGTCGAACAAAGTCGAGCGAAGAAGGACGCGCTGAACAAAGACCTCGAAGCATTTCGAGAGGACATCGCACTGCTCACCATCCCATTCGATCAGACTGGCATCGAACAGGACGGCTCGACCGCCTCGTCATCGCCCAGTTTGCACGACCCATTGCATGAATTGTTGAACGGGATCGGGGTGCTACCCTCCCGGCTCGCGCGAACAGATCAATACGCATCGCTTGCCGGCTATCTCTACGGAACCCTCAGCACCCGATGCAGGGAAATCGCTCGTTCTGAGTCATGGGAAACGTTGGGAGACTCTGCCCCGCCGCCTCAATTGAAGGCGCTCGCGAAAATGCTTGGTGATCTCGGAAACATCGTATTCGCCCTGTCGCGCACCCCAAATGCTCTGACTGTGCTGCGCGCCGCAGCCGCAGGAGGCGCCAAAAAGCACTATCTCGCCCGCGTAGCCGGTGTCTCCAGCGTCCGGATCCGAGAGGAGTCGGAGCGCCAAATCCAGAGGATCGAAGCGAGCCTCCGCAGCGGCGGAATTCTCGGGCCATTGCGATATAGGAAATCGAGCGACACCTCCATTCCACATCACCTCGAGCTTTCGATTCCAATCGAGATCAACTCCTTGGGCACCGAACTCTCTTCCGCAATCGAGAGATGCGCTACCGTCCTACAAGATGCGGCCGGGCCAAAGTCGCTCATCACGAACGTCCTGGTCGTGCCAAGTCGAGCAGATCGACCGATTCGAAGGCTATCCCACAACATTGCAGGCGGGAGAATATATGCACCAGCAATCGACCTTTTCGATTCCTGGGAAGACCAGCTTCCTCGAGCACTACCTACTCCAATCACGGATCAGCTCGAACGTGCTATCAACGTTTTGAGAGAGCTATCGGCGATAGCTTTTATCTCGCACGAACGCCCGACTGAGACCCGCTACCAAGTCCATTCAGATCTACTGAGTGAGAAGTGGGTGGAAGCAATCGGATACCTCCGAGAGATTCGACAGAGAGGGCGATTCGCAAACACTATAATCGACTCACTTGAGAGTCTTTCGGGCGTGCTCGTTGCTGAGTTCGAAGATGAGGAGAATCCGACGGCACCTGGTTTTCTCGCAACCCAATTGCAGCCAAATGGAAACGGAGAACCTACTGAGATCTCGAATATGTGCAACTCGCTACGGGTAATGGCACTCGCGCTCGATCTCGACCTTCAGTTATTCACGGATCATCTTCCAAGGAGGCCTGGACGGCGACGCCGGGGTCCGGCCTGTTCCCGACGCACCTACTGGCCGACTGCCAACGCGCTGCTGCCTCATCACCCGCACACGCTCACCACCAATCACGACTGCGCCTGTTGGCAGAGGCAGGCCGGCCACGCGACCGTCGCCGAAGTGCCGCATGGCCGTCTTGCTCTCCACGCCGGTACGACCCGCCGACGGTGATGCCGAAATGGACGGCGATCGCGCCCGCAGACCAGCCGCTCTCAAGCAGCACTGCGGCTTCAACGCTCTCCAGCCTGGCGCCCTCCAGCACCGGCGTCACCTCGTGACCTGAGTTGCGGACGTCTGTCCTCCCCGACTCGTGGTCATATGTCCATCGCGGAGATGACTGCGAAGGGTCATGCTTCAGGATCGGAGTCGTTCTCGGGAAGCACGATCGGCTGGTCGGCGAGCTCGGCGATCGTTCGCGGATGCGCTGGGAGCGTCTGTCGGAGCCGCGTTTCGATCGCTGACGGTTTCCGGCCGAGCGCCACCGCGATGGCCGCCACGGGCACGCCGACGTCCCAGTACCGCAGGAGGTCATCCTGATCCTCCGGCCTCCAACGATGCCCAGCGTTCGGATAGCCCGTCTCAGCCGATTCCGCATTGTCGCGGGCGCGGTCAGCGGCCGCGAAAGGCCTGCGCGCGGTCAGCTTCGCGATGTCAACGTGGAGGCGTGCGGACTTAATGCCCGCGTCATGGAACGCGAGCCGGGTCGCATCGTCGGCGTCCTGCCGCGGCCAGTGCCTCGGGTCGAGGGACCGCCATCGGTCGGCTTCGTCCAGTGCGGCAATGGCTTTGGCAAGGTGTTCACCAGGGAGTTCAGTCATGGACGCAATTGTGACCGATGTGGTACATGGTGTCCACCTACGCCCATGGCTGCCACAGTCCGCGATCCGTTTCTGTCACCCCTCTGACGTACCGTCAATCGCATCCATCACTGGAGAAAGGCAAGACTCTATGCCTGCGACGACCCCATTCACCCATCCGTCACGTTATCCCACGTACTGGCGCGAGGTGCAGGAGCGCGTCCGCGCCGATATCCACCCTGGCACCGGCACCCACACCATCCTGTTCGCGCACGGTCTGGGCGGCTCGACCGAGTTCTGGGAGTCGGTGGACAGCTCCCGCGACCTGCGCGGCGCCACCTTGGTACGGCTGAACTTCCTCGACCACGGCCCGAGTGAGGACGAACGAGACCTCGATCGCCTGTGGGCCAAGGGCGATCCCGCGCGCTATCCGAACCCGATGGAGGCGTTCGCTGACCAGCTTGAGGAAGTCTTCCGGGAAGTCCAGGGCAACGGCACCGTCCACATCGTCAGCCACTCCATGGGCACCGTCCCAGCCCTCATCCTTCTCTCGCGCCTTCGTCGCGACGGTATCCCTTTCAACGGGCGCTTCATCTCCATTGAAGGGAACTTGACCGAGGCTGACTGCGGCCTGGCCTCGCGCAAGATCGCCGCCATGGCCCCCAGCTTCGCGGACTACGAAGGCGGCGACGACCATCCACTCTATACCTTCCATGAACGGCTCGGCACCTCTCGTCACCGCGCCGAGCGCTTGTGGGGCATGAACATGCGCTTCTGCTGGCCCCCGTTCTTGGTAAGGGCCGCCGAGGACCTGGTCCAGTGGTGCGACTCCGGCCGGGCTGCCGCCCTCTGGGAGGAAGTCGACAATCCTGTTTACTTCTACGGCGAACTGACCGGATTCCCCGAGCACAACCGCCGCCTGCTCGCCGCCGCTACCGTCGTCGAGGTCCCAGGTAGCGGCCATTTCCCAATGATCGACAGCCCGCACAGTCTGTGGCCCGAGGTCGCCCGAACCATCAATTCGACCAGGCGTCCGAGGAGCCCCGCGTAATGTCATACCGGAACGTGGCGGCGCTCCGCCGCCACCGACCGGTATCAGCAAGCGTTCTGGCGTTCGCCCGCCGCTGAGTTCTTCGCGCGCGAGCAGATGCAACGAGTCCGCATATGCGGCGCATCCCTGGTCAAATGGTTCAGGTTCGGCTACGTCGCCAGTCCCGCAACCGGTCAGGGCGCCTTCACCGGCAGAGCCGCGATTCCCTACTCGAGGTCGTTGCCGAACGATAGGGGTACCTTCGCGTTCCGCTTCGCCCCCGACTGTGCCCACACCGGCCATGACGCAGGCACCGGCCCTACTAACGTTCCGCTGCGGCTGTTTAGCGAGCGTGTGCATTTCGCGCTCCGCCGGGCCCTCCCGTGAACCATTGTCTCAACCTGCCGAAGACGGCCTTCGTCTGCTCTCCAGGAAGTCCCTCGCCTTGAGCATGAGAGGCGGTTGTGATCCGATTTCGTTCAAGACCGAGACCGTGTCGTGAACCGCCTGGCCTGGCGCATCGAGCGCGGCGCCCCGCCGCCGACAGGGCCGCGCGGCCGAGCACGAGCTCCTCGGCTGCTGCCTCGAACCCGGCGGCGGCGCTCGCGTCCCCACCGGCACCGGCGATGCACGGCGCGTGGTCGCTAAGGAGCTGTGCCTATTCGCCCCGCCCGGTGCCGCCCTGGCTGAGGCTGGCCGCATCCGCCGGTCAGACGGGACTGTCTGCGACATCTGGCGAGCAACACCGCCGCCTGCTTCGATCTCGTGAGATTGTCGCCGCTGACGAGTCTGGGGAGGCCCGGTCTAATGAGATGATGCGCGGTGAATTACCGGCCAGTAGCCCTAGAATTCTTGAGTGGGGATACAAGTGCGTTCGTGAGGTGAAACATCCGCTGGTGTTTGCCGGGCGAGGTATCCGGGTGACCATGGGATCGCCTCGGCAGCAGCGCTGACTCTAGTCCGCTGTGGTGACTTCTGGGGCGGGTGCGACTGCGAAGCGCGAAGGTTGTGTCAATGTCCGACCGGGCGGCTGACCGGCATCGCCCGATGTCGCGCCGGGGAGTAGCCATCGATCGATGGCTATGCCTGCCGGACGCAACTACACTAGAAAGTAGGCGGCGTCACAGCCTCATGAACTTCATGGACAACAAATCCATAATGGAGTTCGTGTCCATGATTCTGACCATGAACACGTTGAGACCAGTTGGCAAATTGCCTGCTCGGGCGGGGTGGGGTTGCGCGAACATTCGGCGCATTGTCGCTGGTAGAAGAGCTCGAACCGCGCTGGGGGTCAAGGGGTCGCAGGTTCAAGTCCTGTCAGCCCGACCAGAAATGGTCTACTCGAACCCCGGTCACCTTTCACAGGTGACCGGGGTTCTTGGTTTTCCGGGGCCGGTTCGCCCTCCACTCGGCGGCTCTCAATGAACTCCCTCAACGCGACGGTGTGCCCGGCGGATATTGCTCGTTGCACTCCGGGAGCCCCTGATTCTTCGGCGTCCAGGTACAGCCTGTCGAAGAAGAGACCGAGCAGGGATTTCCGCAAGTCGTTCGTGAGACTCCGATGCAGCTTCCTGGGGTCGGCGAGCAGTCCGAGGAGTTTGTGGATCCGCTGTTGTGCCGCGACCGTATCGGTCGTGTCGGAGTCGTCGAGTTGCTGGCGGAGCTTGTCGCGTTCGAGGTTCAGGTCCTTGAGCCGTTGCGTGAGTTTCTCGGTCGGCCAGCCCGGCTGCCCGAGAAGGTCCAAGCACTGGTCTTCGAGATTGTCGAGCTTCGTCAGCTCGGTTTTCAGCCGTTGCCGGATCGCTTTTCCAGTCGCCTGTCGGGCACGAATCGCCTCGCTCAGGAGCTCCTCGACGTCGGTCCGCTCCGCAGGGGAGACCGCGATGGTCGTGAGATGGTTTTCGACTGCGGTTTCGATCGTGGCGTGGGTGAACCTAGGAAGGTCGCAGGTACCCGTCTCTCGGCCCGCGCAGCGCCAGTAGAAGTGGACGCGGCCGGTGTGGCTCTTGGCGGATTCGAGGATGAGGCGCTGCCCGCAGCGGTGGCACCAGAGACTGCCTTTGAGGAAGTGGTCCCAGACCCGTTCACGGGTGCCGCGGCTGCGTGTGGCGAGGACGCCTTGAACGCGATCGAACAGGATCGGATCGATGAGCGGCTCGTGACGCCCGCGGTGCTCCTTCTCGCGCCAGACCACGTACCCGAGGTAGTAGCGATCGCGGAGGATCTTCTCGAGCTGGCTGACCGATACCGCTGTCCCGGCCGGGTGGGCCTTGGTGGGACGGTTTCGCAGTCCCGCGTCGGTCAACGCCTGGCGCAGCTGCCGGAGCCCGTACTGGCCGGTGGCGAAGAGCTCGAACCCGGTCTTGATGAACGGCGCCCGCTCGGTGTCGAGTTCGATGGTGGCGACGTTGCGGCCGTCGATCTTCTTGCGGACGTTGAGGTAGCCGAGTTTGGCGCGACCAGGGGTGCCGCCGCGGGCCGCCTTGGCGGCCATCTTGAAGGACACGTCCGCGCCGAGCTTGCGCGAGTGGTACTCGTTGACGCCGTCAAGGATGAGCGACACCAGGTCGCCCTCCGGGCCGGCCTCCGACGGCTCCTGCGTCGATAGAAGTTCGACGCCCTGCTTGCGGAACGCTTCGCGCGTGGCCATCGCCTCGTAGGCGTTGCGGAAAGCCCGCGAGCGTGCGTAAACGAGCACGACCTCGACGTCCTGCTGGTGGTAGACCCGTTCGAGCAGCTGCTGGAACTTCGGTCGGCGGTCGATCGCAGTACCCGAGCCGCCGGGTTCGGGGTACTCGGCGACGATTTCGAGACCGTGCTGCTCGGCGTAGCGCTGGCAGGCTTCACGCTGAGTTGCGATCGAGTCGCCGAACTCCTCGTCTTCGGTGCCGGTCTGTGCCTGGCGAGTGGTCGAGACGCGGTAGTACGCGACGGTACGGCGCCGTCGTTTGTCGGGCATGGTCAGCGGTCCTTCCTTCTTGGCCGAGTCCTACTGCCGACTCCGTCCCTGCGCGAGGCCCTTTGAATGGTCCAGGGCTCGGTGACGCCGTCGCGATCCTCAGGTTCGTGTTCGGCGGCCGCGGCCAGGAGGTCGGCGAGTGCCCGCAGATCGAGCTCGCGGCGGCGTTCGCCGATGACGACGACGCGGTGCTTGAGAGCCCTCATCGCGTATCCGAACGGGCTGCGACGGGTCGGCATCGGCGACGGTAGGCGCACTCCGGGCGGCCGTCGAGTGGCCGAAGCAGTGGGTCAGAGGCGGGCGTGCGGAGAGTGCGAAGCGGCTGAGGCTTCGCGGACTTGGGGTGAGGCAACGTGCGGTCTCACCGGCGACCGACACGGCCAGGCTCCTTATATAGGCAGGGTGCGCGGTGCCTTCCGCGGAGGGTGCGCGGGGGTGCGCGCACCCCCGCGCACCCTCCGGCGCGTGATTACAGGTCAGATGAGTGGTTCTGCCGGTCGGGTGCGCGCACCCTCGCGGAAGCAGGCGCGCACCCTGCCTATATCTAAGAGCAGGACGAGCGCGTTCTGGCGCGGGTCGGAGGTCTATCGGACCCGCCACTCCACCTGAGAGCAGAAAGGGACGAAGCCCATGAACGTGTCGCGCCACCGAACCAGCGACGTCGAGGCCGTCGGAGCGCTGGCGGCCTACTTGACTCCGCGTGACTTCGGGATCATCACCTGCCTGGCGGAGCAGCACCTCGCCACCGCAGCCCACCTGGGGGCTGTCTTCTTCCCGTCCGGCAGGGCCGCCTCAGCGAGACTGGCAGCGCTGACCGAGATGGAAGTCCTCGACCGCTCGCGCGTCCCCGGCCGCAGTTCCTATCGGTACACCCTCGGGTGGGCCGGCGCCGCCGTCTATGCCCTCCGCAACGGCAAGACGCCGCCTACGCGGAGGATCGTGGCGTGGCAGGGGCAGCAGGCATTGTTCTCGGCGCATCGCAACCACAAGGAAGGCGTGCTGACGTTCTTCGCGCTCCTGCACCTCGCCGCACGCTCCGCCGGCGACGCCGAGGTCACCGAGTGGATGCCCGAAGGCGCCGCGGCGGCTGAGATCATCAGCGCGCGGCCGGACGGAGCGGGGACCGTCACCTGGAGCGATGGTCGGCGACTGCGCTTCTGGTACGAGCACGACACCGGCACCGAGACCATCGGACGACTCACTGAGGTCATCGAGAGGTATCGGGATGGTCGCCTCCCGGGCAGCTACGGTGACCGGGTCCTGCTGCTCGGGCTGCCTGGCCGAGTCCGCATCCGGCACCTCGTCGAGGCGGCCGGGTGGCTCGGCGACCTTGCAGTTGCCGTAGCCGTGAACGAGGAGCTGCCGCCGGGCCAGGGTCCTCGGCCCGATTTGGCGCATCTGCTCACCGGTCCGCACTGGCACCGGCTGGGACATGATCAGACAAGTCTCAGGGACCTTGCGACGGCTGGGTCAGCGAGTTGATCCCCATCCTGAATGCGGGATCCTGTTCGACCCGCTGTGATGCCCCATCCTGAGCACCATCCGCGGCAAAGTCAACGGTAGAGCGGTAATCCTGCTGGTCGACGCCGAGATTCGGCGCTGACCCAAAACCCGAATATATACGTGTATATACCCGCAGGGCCGGTCCGATCAAGACTCCAAGGCAGCCTTGGCCTTGGTCCGATGACCAGGGAACAGGTTCAGCTCCTTCAATTCGGCTGCGCTGACCCAGGCGGTGCTGCTCACCTCGTGATTGGGAGTGACAGCAACCTGTTCGGGTCGGAGCCGGGTGGAGAACACTGCTATGACAGGGATGGTCGTTCGCTCGGTGGAAATGGCTCTGTTGTCAAAGACGTCCACCAGCCGCAGTTTCTCGGGCGCAATGTCGACACCGATCTCCTCGAATGCTTCCCTCGCGGCCGTCCCGGACCAGGACTCACCGACCTCGCATGCTCCGCCCGGCATCGCCCATTGGCCGGTATCCGAACGTTGAATGAGCAGGACGCCGCCGTCTCCATCGAGGATCGCAAGCTCAGCGCCGGTTGCCGCCGCCGCTTCGTGATCGCCGGAAAATGCGAACCTCTGATACTTGACCGGGTTGATCGAAATGTTCGACGCCAGGCGCTTGAGGTGCTCGAACCGTTCGATGTTGTACTTGTCAGCCGTTTCCGCAGCCCCTTCAGCGGCAAGCGCCGTGACCTCCCGGCAGATGGCCGCGGCAACAGGGCTGACGGACATCGGGAGGCCGTTGCCCCGCACAGGCGGACCAGGGACCGCCGCCGGCGATACCCCGGTGAGGCGATGCTGCATGGCGGTATCGGGCGCGGGCCAGGACCCCTGAATCTCGATTCGCGAAAGACTGCTGGTGAGCCTGTAGATCGCCAGGTGCGAATGCGGGTCGGGCAACCCAAGGGCATGGCTGTCGGTCAAAGCGTGGGGCCTTCCGGGCTCGGCCGCGACGAGCCGGTATGCCGCGGCCGAGAGCGCTTCAGGGAGCAACGTCCTGGGGTCCAGATGGAAAGTCCGCCAAAGCCGGGAGCCGTCAGCGCAGTCGACGTGAAGAGCGGCAGCGGCCTTCGGGGTGTGGATTCCGCGATCCTCCTTGAAGTGCTCCTCGATGACGTCCACGTCTCGCCTGTCGACCAGTGAGGCGAGCTCCGCAGCGTGCCGCCGCAGCCGCTCGAACCGCTCGCGATCGAACCGATCGGGGCGGTAATGCAGCCCGAGGGTCGCCTGGGCACGGAAGCGATCGGCCAACCAGGCCAGTTGGAGGCTGTCGGCGTGCTCGTTCGTCATGGGCATCCTTCGATCAACGGCGCCGTTGGCGGGCTACCGGGTGAGCAGGGTTTCGGTGGCGTAGGCGATGGTGCGGTTCAAGCCCGCCTCCCAGGAGACGGTTGGTTCCCAGCCGACCGCGTCGCGGATCTTGGACGCGTCCACTCGCAGCGCGAGGACTTCGGAGTCGCCAGGACGGAACCGGTCAGTATCCGACAGCAGCGTTCGAGCGCCCCAGTGCCCGGCCTGCCCGCCGAGGTCGATGATGAGCTGCGCCCAGTCCCGCATGGTGATGCTTTTGCCGTTGCCATAGGTGTAGACCTCGCCGGCCTTGCCGTGCGCGGCCAGGGCGAGGTGGGCGCGAATCCCGTCGACGAAGAAGGTGAAGTCGCGCCGGGGCCGGAGGTCGCCGAGGACGATGCGCTCATTGAGGAACGCCTGGCGGATGATCTCGCCGGTGATGAACTCCAGGGACTGGCGGGGGCCGAAGTGGTTGAACATGCGGACCACGACGACCGGGAGGCCATAGGCGGCGTGGAAGTTACGGGCCAGGAAGTCCTGGGCGACTTTCGAGGTGCCGTAAATCGACTGCGGGTCGAGCGGTGAACTCTCGTCGAAGACGACTTCGCCGAGGTCGTCACTGTGCCGGAGTCCGTGGGCGTTGCCGTACTCCTCAGAGGTGCCGACCTGGTCGAAGCAGGCCAGCTCGATGCGGTGGTCGACCAGGGACTGGAGGAGGTTGAGCGTGCCGATGACGTTGGCGTTGAAGACGGCCTGGGGGAGATGCCAGGAGTAGCCCACGTGACTGAACGCCGCGAAGTTGAACACGAAGACCGGCCGCTCGGCATCAGTGAACGCTCGGACGGTCTGATCGACGGCGAGCCGGTCGGTCAAGTCGCACCAGTGGAGCGTGAAACGGCTCCGCCGGTGTTCGAGGTGGTAGAGCTGCCGGTGGGCGCGAGGACGGACGAGAACGTGGACGTCGGCGCCGAGTTCGAGCAGCGCCTCGGTCAGGTGCGAACCGAGGAACCCGTCCGCCCCCGTAACAAGAACCGGGGCATCCCGGTAGACGTCGGCGAAGTCGCGCTTGAGCGCAGCGAGTTCCTCGTGCGTGAACGTTCCGGTGACGAGCGCTTCGATCATGGCTGGATCTCCGTTCGATCAATGAGGGCCTTGGAAATGGAGTCCGGAAGTGAGGGCCGCCGTCCACCCACGGCGGCCCTCGAGAGTGAAGTCAGCGTGCTGAATCCGGTTCAGCGAGTTGCCCACCGTCCCGCAGTGCGCGGTCGGCCACGATCTCGCCACGGTGCTGCCACTGGAGCGTCGCGCGGGCGAGGACTCGGGCAGCATGGTCCTCTGTGTTCAGCCATTTCGCCCAGTCCGAGTCCGGGATCAGCCGAGGCTCCCTGGTCTCGAGATGCTCCACCACCCCGACACGTTCTCCCCGCGAGGTCACCGTCAACCGGTCGACGCCGCTGAGGTGGAACCACACGAACGTCAGCAGGCGCCCGTCGATCTCTGCCGCTTCAAGCGGCAAGGCGTCACCGAGGAGGTCGGTCCCTCCGCTTCCGTTCATGACGCGCCTCCAGGTTCCCGCTCCGCGGGTTGAGTTATCGTCTGCATGTCACCAGTTCGCCTTCCATCTCGTTCTGGTGATGCGGGCCGCCGGGATCGTGAGTCTCCGGTGGCGGTCCGCTGCTTTCGGGCGATGCGACATGCACCGCTGGAAACTAGAATGAGCGGGGACACACCGGCTGTCACCGTTGCGCCGTTGCGGCAACTCAAAATGGACGTTCCGCAACGTGGCACTCATGGGAGGCCGTCATGGACGATGCAGATGGAGCCCGGCTTCGCGCCGCGCGAATCGAAGCTGGAATCGGGCTGGACATCCTCGCCCGCATCACCGGCAAGTCGAAGAGCCACCTGTCGCGAGTCGAGCGCGGTATCAGGCCGCTGACTCCAGGGATCGTGCTCGCCTACCACCGCGCGCTAGGGTGGTCGCTGCCGATCGGAGTCACGACCAACGCCGCAGGCTCCGTACCTGCTGACGACGACATTGACGAGGCCGAGATGAGACGACGTACGCTCCTCCGCGGATTCGTGGCGACCACGACCGGCGTCGGCGCTGGCACCCCTCTGGCCGATGAGATCGAAAGCGTCACCGGCCCAGTCGCGGCCCCGAGCATGGTCAGCGAGTTCGACGCCGAGGAACTTGAGCAGGCCGCGCTCGTGCTCACCTCCCGAGACCTGCGCGGCGGCGGCCACGCCCTCATCAGCGAAGGCCAATCGCTGCTGACCTGGGCCACCGGCCTGATCGAGCAGACCCGATCCGAAGCCCTCCGCAAACGCCTCGCCTCGGCCGCCGGCTACCTCGCCGACCGGACCGGCTGGACCGCATTCGACCTCGGACTCCATGACCAGGCGACCCGCATGTTCGGCCTCGGCGTCCGCCTCGCCGCAGAGGCTGACGACCGCAACTTGACCGCTCAGGCTCTCTGCGACATGGCCGGACAGGCGGTCTTCCTCGGAAAGCCCTCCGAAGCCCTGGCCTGCGCCGAACTCGCCCTCGCCGACGACTCGATCGTCGACCAACTCAAGGCGGCACTCCTCGGTGTGACTGCCGAAGCGTACGGACAGCTCGGCGAACTCAACGAGACCCTGCGCTACATCGACCTCGCCTACGAACGCGCCATCGACAGCGAGATCCCGGACGACGCACCCGTCTGGCTCCCCGCCTTCCGCGGACCCCAGACCCTCATGGCCTCAACCGGATTCGCCGCCTACCTCAGCTACCAGCAGAACCGGCACGCACTGGCAGCCTCCACCGCCCTCGAACACCTCGCCGTGGCAAGCAGCACGCTCGGCAGCTCACGAGGCAGATCGGCTACCCTCTGCCGACTGCGACAAGCCTCGATCTCTTGTGCCGCCGGAGAATCCGCTGAAGGCATTTCGCTTGCAGGGCAAGCGGTCAGCGACCTCCAGCTCGTTCGGTCCACCCGCATCCGCAGAGAACTCCGCATCCTGCGCGAGGCACTTCCCACCGGGAACCACCAAGCGACGGCCGCCTCTGCTCGGATCGACCGGCTCCTGACTGGGCAGGTCGTCCCGATCGCATGACAAGTGCGAGAACCCTGCTCGGCCGAAGCTCACTCATCGCCGTCGGCGCACTCTCCAGCCGCATCACCGGATTCATCCGCACCGCCGCCATCGGCGCCGCCCTCGGGGCGGGACTGGTCGGCGACGCCTACACCACCGCCGTCATGCTCCCCGGCATCGTCTACGAGATCCTCCTCGGCGGCATCGGCACCGCAGTCCTCGTTCCCCTCCTCAACCAGGCCAAGACCAACCACCGGGACGGCGGACGCGAGTTCGCCCAACGACTCCTCAGCTTCGCCGCCATCGCCTTCGGCCTCGTTGCCCTCGTTACAACCACAGCCGTACCGCTGCTGATCCCCCTCCTCGGCGGCTCCGCAACTCACGGCGAGAGCGCGAACCTGACCACCGCCTTCGCGATGTTCACCGTGCCCGCCGTGTTCTTCTACGGCATCGGAGCCGTCGCCACCGCGATCCTCAACGCACGCGGCACCTTCACACTCCCCGCCTGGTCCCCGGCCTGCAACAACCTCACCCTCATCACCGCAGCACTGGTCCTCATCGCCTTCCCCGCCGATGACTTCGGGGACCTCCGCATGATGCTGTTGGGTGGTGCCACATTGATCGGCGCTGCACTCCAAGCGATGATCCTCATCCCCGCCATGCGAAAAGCGGGCGTGCCCTGGCGATGGAAACCGAGCCTGCGAGGATTCGGACTCCGCAGCCTCTCAACGACGGTCCTGTGGGTCACCGCCTACGTCACCGCCGGCCAACTCGGCCTCCTGGTCATCCTCGGACTCATCCGAGCCGCCGCCGCCGAAGGCGGTCCCGGCCCGCTGATCTACAACAACGCCTGGGTCCTGCTCATGATGGCCTACGGCATCCTCGCCCTACCCGTCATCACCGCACTCACACCCGAACTCTCCAAACCCAACCAACCAGACTCGGCGTCGACCGCGAACCAGTACCGACGCGGGCTACGGCTCCTCCTCATGCTCACGGCACCAGCCGTCGCCGCAATGATCGCGCTGGCAGAACCCATCGCAGTGGTCCTCTTCGAATGGGGCGACTACACCCACGCCGCAGCTCTGGCAACTGCCCCCGTCATCGCCGCCGCAGGACTGGCCCTGATCCCATACTCGATCTCACAGCTTCAGCTCTTCACCTTCCTCGCAATCGGCGACGCCCGAACCCCAGCACAGATCATGATCTGGTCGACCATCCTTAGAGTTGCGCTTTGCCTCGGCGCCTTCGCGCTCGTGCCCCCTGAACACCTGGCCGCAGTGCTGATGCTGGTCAACGCCATCGCTTACACAATCGTCTCGGTGAGCTCAACCCTCGTGCTCAACCGCCGGGCGGCCGAGGGGCATGTCGTGAACTTCGGGCCCGTGATTCGGTGGAGCGGTGGTATTGCGATGCTTCTGGTCTTCGGGGTCGTGTTCTGGTGGGCGGCTTCGGCGTTGTTCACCACCTGGAAGACCGCTGAATTCTTGACCTTGGTCGTGTGCGCACCGGCATTCGCAGCGGCCTACCTCCCTGCCATCCGCACCGCCCGGACCCGAAGATGATTCGTCCCGAATTAGCCGTCGCCGGGTTCGTTGTCGATGCCGAAGGCGGCGGGCGCGGGGTGGTCGGCGTAGTGGCGGGTGAGGTGGTTGGTGAAGCGGAGGGCGTGCTTGAGGAAGTGCGGGTGGCCGGAAGTGCCGATGCTCGCACGCCTCTCCGTCCTCCGCTCCTTTAGGCAGTCGATGGTCACCCAGCTCGGCAGCCCTTCGCCGATCCCGACGAATTCGTCCGAGTTCGCCGCCGACCGATGCTTTACCGGGTCGGTGGCGGTAGGCGGGTGGGGCGACTGTCACCGCGCACTGCGTGTCGCTTGAGGTTGCCTGCTTGAACGTCCACAATCTTCTCCATGAGCGAAATCATTCTGAAGGCATCAGATCTGAGAAACAGCGAGTACTGCTTTGACCTGGCGGAAACCCATGGCATGGTCGCGGTTACCAAGTTCGGCAAGCCGATCGGATTCCTTGTGGGTGCCGAGGAGGGCGAGCGGATCCGTGAGGAGCGTGGCCGCCTTGGCGATGAGAAGTCGAGAAACGGCGACAGGCACGAAGCTGAGTGTCGGGAGGAGGTCCGGCTATTGAAGGCGGAGGTTCAGCGTTTGCAGGCGCAGCCTGAGAGCGAGTGCCGCAGATGTGAATGGGCGTGGTCGGAAATGGCCGATCTCCGGGGGCAGAACCAGCGTCTCCGACTCGACTACCAGCTCCTCGGCCACCGTACGGGTGAAGACGGGCGACTCATTGCAGAAGGCGAGCTCCCCTTCTATGTGGCTTCGAGTCATGCCGTCGTACTGAGGGAAATTGGATAAGGCCGTGGATGCCGTGGTGGGAGTCCTGGTTCGATCACAGTCCGGCTGATCCGCGCGCAGGTGGAGAATCGACCACCTCTTCGACGGGACCGTTCGCGGCGGAAGTCCGGACCCGCAGCGTGGGAAGATACATGGGACGAAAATCCTTGCCGGAAACGGGCACTGAGTCGTTCCATTCGTAGATCACGCATCTGATGGTGTTGAGCAGTCGTCCTGTCAGGACTGCGATCGGGAAGGGACATCGCAGAAGCAGGTGGACCTCGGCGTTGCCGTTCTCGTTCGCGATCATTCGGATGTGCGCGGCGGCCTCGGCTGCGATGGTGCCCGCGTCCTTCGGGTCCAAGAGTTCGCTGCTCGTACTGGTCAGGTGCCTCCAGGCTCGGAAGGTGGAACCCTGTTCATCGAGGAACCGCTCGAAGGCGGCGTTGCTGGGTTGCGGGAGCAGATCCAGGTAAACCGCTACTGCGGGACGTGCGGCAGGTTCGGAGTGAACGAAGCCTTCTGCCGCGACTCGGACGAGGGAAGTGGGGGCGTGCCGGGCTTCTCCACGTCCTGTCCACGACTTGTGTCGTTGGTCGACCACCTCGATCTCGCCGATCCGGGTGGAGGGGAGGGCGGCCCCGAGCGTGAAGGCGACGGAGAGGTGCGCTCCTCCGTGGATGCGGACGCGGTGCGCGCCCGACTGCGTCACAGCGTTCGGCAGGGAACCGAGGGTTGATTGCAGGTCGCGCAGGCCGTCCGGATCGGGAAGCCGTTCGTGCACGGAAGGACGGATGCGAATATCGAGCTGGTGGGTGGTGCGGTCGAAGACCTGCGGCGTGTTCCTGGTCTGCACCGATAGGCTGAAGGTGCTGCCCTGCGCTGCGACAATCGGTCGCTGATGGGCGATCCGGCGCCACAGCAGACGTTGCACAAGGTTTTCGAGTCCTTGACGATCGGTGGCCTGCTGGTCGACAACGCGAAGGGTTCCCGGTTCAAATTCCAGGAGGCGGTCCGGCGCGTGATGGTCGAGCCCGCCGTCCTTGTTCTCGACGGCATTGGCGATGCCGAGTGAGAACCGGGAGTGCGCCTGATGCAGTCCGAGCAGGTGCGGCGCTTCGAGCATCTTGATGATCGGGCTGTGCCCGACTTCTGGGGTGACGACCAGGACGCCGCCGGAGATGCCGTCGTCGATTGCTTCAATGAGCCGCTCGTTTGTGTCGCCCGGTGACAGGTCCTCGCGGTCGCGCCAGACCGGGATCCCAGTAGTGCGCAACAGCCACGCGAGCTCCTCCGCGATCGCGCTGCCGTCGCTGTGTCGATAGGAGATGAAGATCGGACCGGCCGGATCAATGGTGGTAGTACCGATGTCCATGCGGATCCTTTCCGACCGGGCCGTTGCGGGCTGCTCGGGCGAGCTGCCCGCCTCTCATGCGGGACCGCAAGTGGGACATGCAGGTCGAGGCGGAGGAAGTGACCGCCATCGGATCTCGCCCGCATGCTCCAGGTTAAACGGGGGCCCGTGTTCGTGAACGGGGTTGAGGCCGACGACGGCGTGTTCACCGGGAAGCCGCTGCGTGCGGTCGCCGTGGAGAGATTCCAGGAGAGTCGCCACGGCGACCTTTGCGGCAAGGGTGCCAATGTACCGGAGGTCGGGCGGGACGGCGGTCATCGGCAGGTGAGACAGCCCGGCTCCGTAGCCAAGTTCCTGATCGGCCTCGGCATCCATCGCGCCCTGGTCGACGAGATCCTGCCGAAGGCACAGGAGACAACCGAATCGAGGGGTGGGACGGAGCCGGATCACTTCCCCGAGGGCGCCGCTGTCGAGGACGCAGGCAAGCACGGCGGGCTTGGCGGCACGGCGGGCGAGGTGGCTGACGACTCGCCGCGGTGCGATTCCGTCCGCCGCGCAGAGCACGAGGTCCACCCGATCGAACAGCGGCCGGAGGAGGTGGGCGTCCTCAACGATGTCCAAAGGATGCGCGTTCGCGTTCTGATCGGGCCAGCGGCGCTCAAGGTGGCTCTTGAGCGCGTCGACCTTCCGGCGTCCGACGCTTTCGGGCCCGAGCACATGGCGGATGGTGTTGTGCCAGAGGAAGCGGTCGGGGTCGACGAGTTCAACGCGGCCGAGACCGGAGCCGGCGAGCGCCTCCGCTGCGGCGCCGCCGATGCTGCCGCAGCCGACCAGCATCACCGAATGCCCGGCGAGCAACTCCACCGGCCATCGCCCGGCGAGCTGCTGGATGCCGACGACTTCAGGTTCGATGTCGAGCCTGATCGGTAGGACGCCGCTGCGGTGCACGAGCCATCCTGCGAACTCGCTCGCTCCGATCAGCCGCTCGTCTTCAGTGAGTCCGGGCTCGTGCGTGATGAGCAGGCCGTGGTTTCTCCCAGGATGCTCGACGCCGCGCACGAGCTTGCGGAAGGCATCGAACGGGAGACGGACTCCGGGGCGCTGAAGCAGGATCAGATGGTGGAGGTTGATATCGGGGGAGGGGTCACGGATCCACTGACCGTGGTGATCGGAGTCGCCCCAGCGGAGCGCGGTGAACTCGCGGGGGATGGTGACCTGCATGCGCAGATCCGGCTTGGTCTCGACGGTCTCCGCGATGTAGAGGCGCTCCGACGGTGCGAAGCGAAAGACCAGATCGCCTGACGTCATTGGCGAACTGCTGATCTTCTCGGCTGCATCACGGGTCAGGGCGACATGGGGCAGAGTCCGGTCAGTCGGCATCAGCGGTCTCCTGTGTGCCTTCTGGGTTCCGTTCGAGTGTGATCTGCTCGATGAGGGGGTCGAGGCAGGCGTCTGAGACGATCCCGTTCTCGGTCATCTGCTCAATGGCCTCCAGCTTCATCAGGATGTACTCGATCCGCCATCCCGCCGCCTTGAGCAGCAGTTCAGTGACGCTCGCCTCGGGCTGCCAGGCACCGTCGCTTCGCAACAGGCAGAGGGACCCGTCAGGGGAGACGTGCCAGGCGTGCTGGGTCCGCTCCCAGACGGTGGGTTCAGGATTGAATGGGCAGACGAGCGGGGCGATCATCGGGTACGCCGCAGGGTACTTCACCGCGAATCGGGGCGTGTAGTCCGCGAGGAGCACTCCGAGCCCGTCGGGCTGCGGCCGGTCGAACGGCCATGCCGGAAGGTGACCGATCCAGCCGCCATGGGGGAGCGGGAGGGCGCCCTCCTCTGACGGTGCACGGTATTCCAAACCGGGCGCGAACGCTGCGATCTCAGTGAGGTCGCGCCGCAACCTCGACGGCTCGGTTTCAGTCCACATCAGTGGAACAGCCGCCTGCGCATGCTCCTTGGCCCCGTGAGCGCGCATGTCGGTCATCCCTGCGGCGTGTCCCTCAACGGACGCGGTGCAGTCGCTGCGGCCGCCGCAGTGCTGTGACCGTCCGACTCGGGCAGTTGCGGGAATGCGGAGCCGAACACCTCGCCCCACTTCCGGACCGCATACGCGGAGTGGCCGTCGGCCTGCGCTTGAACCGCCAGGGCCGCACGGTCTCCTGCAGTGCGAAGACGGTCTGCGAACGTCTCGTAGTCGAGGTCGGTCTGGATCGGCCCGCACAGCCCCGCCGGGTCGACGACTTCGCTGCCGCCTTCGATGAAGTACGCGGCGCTGACGAAGAACTCCTTGATCGCGGCAGCTTGGGAGCCCTCGGTGGGAAGGTGCTGGAGTGCGAGGACCTCCATGACGAGCGACTTGATCTTCATCCGCTGCTCCGACGCCCACCACTTCAGCATCCGGACCGACCCGGCGAACTTGTTCCACTCCTTATGCTTCGCGGACACCTTGGCGATCAGGGACTCCGGGTCGCAGAGGATCCAGTCCTCCGAGAGTGCCTCCGGAACCAGCAGGCCTCCGTCCCCGCGTAGAGCGGGCATAGCGTCGACGGTGAACGCGTCCGGATCGTCCTTGTCGTCGAAAAAGCACTTGACCGCGTGGTTGCGCCACCTCGCGAGCCGGACGACCTGCTCGTGGCTGCCGTTCGTCGCTCCCAGGAGTTTGTTGATCCGATCCCGCGTGTAGTCCAGAGCGTCCTCGGCCGAGGCGCCCGGCTTTCCCCATCCGGGGTGCAGGTCGCTGTCGAACACCAGGACCACATCGACATCGTGGATCGGGTCCTTATGAGTGCCCCGGGCCAGCGAGCCCGACGGAACGACTTCAACGACGTCGGGCTCTGCGTCGAAGGCTTCCTTGAAGAGGTCCCGCCGCCTGCGGGCCTCCTTCACCTCGTCCATGTCGACGTTGACCGTGGACTGGAACGCCCGGAATGCGTCGGTCACGTTCATGTTCAGCTCCTCATCCGTGTACTGTGACTCGGAGCCGACGCTACCCGGAGCCACCGACAGAACACTGTGACCGCAGTCGGACCCAGCGGAGCTGGAGCCCGACCTCGGGCTCGGGCGAGGATCGCAATTCCGTCGAGAACTGCAACGCCGTCACCGAGCAGACCGTGGTGCGGGAGATTGTCCTAGGCGAGGATCGTAACGTCTGAGGGGTGGTGAATTGAGATTCACCACCGTGAAGGGTGCTTGAGATTTGTCATCGGCGAGGGCTGGGCCTATTAGCGCGAGAGCTGTATTTCGTTGTACTGCAAGTGATCTAGCATTTCTGAGATGGTGGATGATGTTGCGGCAGAGGATGTTTCAGCCTGGAAGGCGAGCCTGGATGATGTGTTCGCGCTGATCGCGGGCCTGTTCGGGCGGATTGAACTGCGCCGGAGGGCTCGTTCCTACCTGGTGGGGTTGCTGGCGCCGGTGGAGCGGAAGAACTCCCGGCAGCTGGTCGAAGCGGCCGGGCTGGCGGATCCGTGGCGGGTGCAGCACTTCCTGGGACGAGTGGTGTGGTCGGCCGGCCAGGTGCGCGACCAGCTCCGGGCCTATGTGACAGCGAACCTCTCGAGCCCCGGCGGGGTGCTCGTGGTCGACGAGACCGGGTTCGTCAAGAAGGGCCGCCGGTCGGCCGGGGTCCAGCGGCAGTACTCAGGGACCGCTGGCCGAGTGGAGAACTCGCAGCTGGGTGTCTTCCTCGCCTATGCCGGCGAGGCCGGTCGCGCCTTGATCGACCGCGAGCTCTACCTGCCCGAGTCATGGATCGGCGATGCCGAGCGGTGTCAGGATGCCGGAATCCCGGCCGATCGCGTCGCCCAGGGCGTGCTAACCAAGCCGCGGCTGGCCGAGGCCATGATCGGCCGGGTCCTGGCGGCCGGTGTCGAGGCCGGATGGGTCGCCGCCGACGCGGCCTACGGCAGGGACGGCAAGTTCCGGACCTTTCTCGAGTCCCGCCGAATGCCCTATGCGGTCGAGGTTCCGGTGAAGCAGACCGTGACCGACCTGGACGGCAAGCGTCGCGTCGACACCCTCATCGCCCGCGCCCCAGAAGAGGCGTGGCACCGTGTGTCGACCGGTCCTGGTGTTCGTGGTGAGCGCGAGTACGACTGGGCCTAGGCCACCGTCCCCTCTGACGGCGACCTCCCGCCCGGGTTCGTGCGGACTCTCCTGGCCCGGCGCTCGATAGACAACCCTGCCGACATCGCCTACTACCTGTGCTTCCACTTCGATTCCGTCGAGCGGGGCCGAGATTGTCCGCGTTGCCGGGGTCCGGTGGGCGATCGAGGAGTGCTTCCTAGCAGCCAACGGTGAATGCGGGCTCGACCACTACCAGGTCCGAAGGTGGGACGGCTGGTATCGGCACATCACCATGGCCATGCTCGCCCATGCCTTCCTCGCTGTTACCGCCGCGACTGACCCAAAAGCCTACGCGAGCTGGGCAACCTCACAGTCCCCGAGATCCGCCGTCTCCTGGCGGTGATCCTCCACCCCGCTCGTACCCTCGCCCACGCCGTTGCCTCTGCCCACTGGAGGCGCCGCCACCAAACCCGCGCCCGACAACCCCGCTACCAGCGGCGATGAGCCGCGCTATCGCCGGCAGGCGGTCACACCGGGCAAATGGTTCCGCCAGGCGCACCACACGATCGTGCTCGACCACGTAGCCGAGCACGGGATGAGCGTTGTCGCCGCCTTCGGCGTCCATCAGTACCGGCTTGGCCAGCCGCCGACCAATGGTGGAAAGGAACTCGCAGAACAGGTCAAGTCGGTCTTGCCCTTGCAGTTCCCGCAGGTTGACATCGAAGTCGATCGCGTCGGATGAGTAGAAGCGGAAGATCGCCAGGACTTCGGCATGCAGCCAGACACTCAGCTGCGCTGACTCGGCGTCGGCCGGACGTGCCAGCACTACTTCCGCAGGAGGCACTGGAAGCGCCTCTGTTCTTTCGGAGTACTGGTGCTTCCATCCCCGCTCCTCGACAAGGTCGAGGACCGCCTGCCAGTCCTCAACGGAGGCACCAGGCACCAGCAAATCAGGCAACGCCCCCATCAGATCAGGATCGAAGAAGCCCCTCACATCATTCCATCGCAGATCGTTCACCCGGTCATCCTGCACCGGACCTCATTCCAACGCAACGAAATACGGCTGTCGTGCTAGCAGGCCGCGGCGATCTGACCGATAAGCAGTGGGCACGCCTGCGCGGGTGGTTCCCCGCCCCGGCACCGACCGGCCGCCCAATCACCAGGTCCCGCCGGGTACTGTTCAGCGGCGTGGCCCGGCGAGTCCGTGTCGGTGCCCCCTGGCGCGATGTCCCCGAGGCTTACGGGTCCTGGCCTATGGTCTACCAGCGCTTCGCGGCCGGGCAGCAGACGGGCGTCCGGGCGCTCATGGTCAAGCTGATCCTGGCCCTGCTCGACGCCGCGCATCCGTCGCACGGGCGGCCATGTTGACTATTCTGGCGGTTGCCGTCGTTGGCCTAAGAGCGCGTCTCAGTTGGTGAGTTTCTTGTAACAGGTGATGGCTGCGGCGAGGGCGAGGAATGCGGCGAAGAGGTGTCCGTGGCGTTCGTATCGGATGGTGAGTCGGCGGTAGCCGCCGAGCCAGGCGATGGTGCGTTCGACGGCCCATCGGTGGCGGCCGAGACGGTTTGAGGGTTCGATGCCGCGGCGGGCGATGCGGTCGCCGATGCCTCGTTCGCGCAGGGCGCGGTGGCAGTTGGGGATGTCGTAGGCCTTGTCGGCGTGGAGTTTCGCGGGCCGGCGGCGGCGCGGGCCCCTCCGTGAGCGGATTTTGGGGATGCCTTGGATCAGTGGCTCGAACGCCTGCGAGTCGTGGAGGTTGGCGGCGGAGATGCCGAGGGCGAGCGGGAGCCCGTTCCGGTCGGTGAGGATGTGGATCTTCGAGCCCGGTTTGCCGCGGTCGACCGGGTTTGGTCCGGTCAGTGATCCCCCTTTTTAGCGCGGAGGCTCGCGCCGTCGATGATCGCCCGTGACCAGTCGACGGCCCCGGCCGCGCCGAGCTGGTCGAGGATGGCCCGGTGGAGCTTGGCCCAGAGCCCGGCCTCGGACCATTCGGTGAAGCGCCGGTGCGCGGTCTGGTGGGAGACACCGAAGGTAGGCGGTAGGTGTCGCCAGGCGCAGCCGGTGGTCAGGACATAGACGATCGCGGCGAACACGTGGCGGTCGTCAAGGCGGGCGATCCCGCCGCCTTGGGCCCGTTTGGTGTGGGCAGGGATCAGTGGCGCGGTGATGTCCCAGAGCCTGTCGGGGGCAAGGCGTGCGGTGAACTGGTCCAACGTTCCTGTCATCCGTGAAATAGGGGCGTAGGCCGCGGGGTGACCGGAACTGGTCCGGTCACGCCCGCGGTTTGGTTCTTGTGCCTCAGACCCACTCGGGCAGGTCGGCGTAGCGGGCGCCGAAGCCGCCGGTCGGCAGGATCTCCTTGATCTGGGCCAGATCGGCGTCAGTAAGTTGGACGTCGGCTGCGCCGATGTTCTCCTCGACCCGGGACCGGGCGCGGGAGCCGGGGATCGGGACGATGTAGTCCTTCTGGTGGAGGATCCAGGCCAGGGCCAGCTGCGGAACCGTGACGCTCTTGGACTTCGCGAGTTCGCCGAGGCGGTCGACGGCGGCGACGTTCTTTTCGAAGTTGCCGCTCTGCCAGCGGGGGTCGACGTTGCGCATGTCGGTCTCGTCGTAGGAGCCGGCGGGCTTGGCGTTGCCGGTGATGAACCCGCGGCCCAGCGGCGAGTAGGCGACGAAGCCGATGCCGAGTTCCTCGAGCACCGGGAACAGCTGCTCGACGTCGCGTTCGAATAGGGAGTACTCGGTCTGGAGGACCGAGACGGGCTGGACGGCGTGGGCGCGGCGGATGGTCTCGGGTCCGGCTTCGGAGAGGCCGAAGTACTTGACTTTCCCGGCGTCGATGAGTTCCTTGACGGTGCCGGCGACCTCTTCGATGGGGACGTCGGGGTCGACGCGGTGCTGGTAGAGCACGTCGAGGTGGTCGGTGCCGAGGTAGCGGAGGCTGTTGTCGGCGACCTTGCGGATGTTCTCGGGCCGTGAGTTGAGGCCGAAGCCGTTCTGGACGTCGCTCAGGTCGAAGCCGAACTTGGTGGCGATGACGACCTCGTCGCGGAAGTCCTTGACGGCTTCGCCCAGCAGGGTCTCGTTGGAGCCGGTGCCCCAGCCGTAGAGCTCGGCGGTGTCGAAGAAGTCGACGCCGAGTTCGCGGGCGCGGCGGATGGTGGCGCGGCCTTCAGCCTCGTCGCCGGGGCCGTAGGCCATGGTCAGGCCCATAGTGCCGTAGCCGATCGCGGAGACGGTGAGGCCTTGGGTGCCGAGTGCGCGGTGTTGCATGATCAGGTTCCCTTCTTCAAACCAAACGGTTCGGTTTGAACGGTACTCCGGGAACTCGCGATCGTCAAACCATTCGGTTCGGGCGGGTACGCTGGAACGATGCCGCCCACGACCAGCACTGAAGCCACGCGCGACCGCATCCTGGCCGCCGCCCGCGCTGAATTTGCCCGCCACGGGATCGCCGGTGCCCGCATCGACCGCCTCGCAAAGGCAGCGAAGACCAGCAAGGAGCGCGTCTATGCCTACTTCAAGAGCAAGGAGGCCCTCTACCGGCTGGTCTCCGGGCAGGAGCTGACCGCGATCGCCGAAGCCACCCGCATGGACCCGGCCGACCTGCCCGGCTATGCGGGCCGCCTCCACGACTACTACACCGCCCACCCAGAGCGGTACCGGCTCATGCAGTGGGGCCGCCTCGAACTCGACCCCGACGAGGCGACGCCCGACGATCCGATCCGCGCGACCATGGCAGGCAAGCTCGAACGACTACGCCAAGCACAGCGCGACGGAACCCTCGACCCGTCCTGGGACCCCATCGACATCCTGGTGCTGCTCAACCAGATCGCCGCTTCCTGGGCCGCATATACCGACTTCGACCCCGACAACCCAACCCACCGTGACAAGTTCCTAAACGACCGCCGCACCGCCGTCGTCGCCGCAGTCGAACGGCTCTTCCCAGCCTCACACCAGCCGTGACGAAGACGCAACCTCGCCTCGTTCACACTGCCGCTCAAGCCAACTGAGACAAGCTCTTAAAGCCTTGAGATGCAAAGTCTTCAGGGGCGAAGTCTTTGCGCGCAAAGTATGTTGCAAGCACTACGGAATCACGGGCCGGGCGAGCCCCCTTACAGGTATAGCGCGCTCAAGGACCGCCGCGTCAGCGGTGGCGCTGCGCCCGCCCCAGCGGGATCACCAACGGCGTCCCCGAGACCGGGTCCGGGACCACCTTGCACGGCAGGTCGAACACGGCCTCCACGGTCGCCTCGGTGATCACCTCGGCGGGCGCGCCCTCGGCGTAGACCGCGCCGTCGCGCATCGCCACGATGTGCGAGGCGTACCGGGCGGCCTGGTTGAGGTCGTGGAGGACGGCGACGATCGTGCGGCCCTCGTCGTTGAGCCCGGCGAAGATGTCGAGCAGCTCGATCTGGTGGGCGATGTCGAGGAACGTGGTCGGCTCGTCGAGCAGGAGCAGCTCGGTCTGCTGCGCGAGGACCATCGCGACCCACACCCTCTGGCGCTGGCCGCCGGAGAGCTCGTCGACGAGCCGGTCGGCGAGGTCGGTGGTCCCGGTGGCCGCCATGGCGTCCCTGACGGCGGCCTCGTCGGCGCGGCTCCACTGGCGCAGCGCGGACTGGTGCGGGAAGCGGCCGCGGGCGACCAGGTCCGACGCGGTGATGCCGTCGGGCGCGATGGACGACTGCGGAAGCAGGCCCAGCCGCTTGGCGACCTGCTTCGAAGGCTGGTGCGCGATCGCCTTGCCGTCCAAGAGCACTGCGCCTTCGGTGGGTTTGAGGAGCCGGGAGAGGACCCGCAGGAGCGTGGACTTGCCGCACGCGTTGGGGCCGACGATCGCGGTGAACGAGCCGGGCGCGATCGCCAGGTCGAGGCCGGTGCCGACGGGCCGGTCGCGGTAGCCGAAGGTCACCTTGGACGCTTCGAGGGTCATCGCAATTCCTTCCGTGACTGCGCGACGAGCAGCCAGACGAGGTAGGCGCCGCCGAGGATGATCGTCATGAGCCCCACCGGGAGCGCCTGCGGCGGGACGTTGAGGGCGACCATGTCGCAGGTGACGAGCAGGAACGCGCCCGTCACGGCGGCGGGGACGAGCTGCACGCCCGGCGCGCGCGTGATCCGGCGCGCCAGCTGCGGGGCCACGAGCGCCACGAACGGGATCGGCCCGGCGAGGGCCGTCACGACCGCGCTGAGCGAGACGCCGACGACGACGAGCGCGAGGCGGACGGGTTCGACGGCGACGCCCATCGCGGCGGCGGCGTCGTCGCCGAGTTCGAGCATCCGCAGCCGCCGTCCGAGCCACAGCAGCGGCACGAGCAGGGCGAGGACGACGAGCGTCCCGTTCCGCGCGTCGGACCAGTCGAGGCCGTTCAGGCTCCCCGCGCCCCAGACCGACGCCATCTGCGCCTGCCACAGTCTCGCTTTGAGCAGCAGGTACGTGTTGACCGAGCCGAGGAGCGCGGTGACGGCGATGCCGACGACGATGAGCCGGAAGCCGTGGACGCCGCGCCGGTACGCGAGCAGGTAGACCGCGAGCGCGGTCGCGATGCCGCCCGCGAGCGCCGAGGGGATGACGAGGGCGGTGGAGCCGACGGCGATGATCGACACGACCGCGCCGGTGTAGGCGCCGGAGTCGAAGCCGATGACGTCGGGGCTGCCGAGCGGGTTCCTGGTGAGGGACTGGAAGACCGCGCCGGAGAGGCCGAGCGCGGCCCCGAACACGACCCCCAGGAGCACTCTCGGGAGCCGCCATTGGACGACGACCGTCTCGATCGCGGTCCCGGCATCACTTACCAACGCGCGCACGACGTCCACTGCGGAGATCCGCATCTCGCCGAGCCCGAGGGCGATGACGGCGGCGAGGACGGTGAGTACGGCGAGGGCCGCGGTGACGGCGAAGGCCCGCAGGAGGGTCCGGGTCGAGGCGCGCCCGCCGACGCGGAGCACGAGGTGGCGTCTCACAGGCCGCTCGCTTTCTTCCTGCGCACCATGAAGATCAGCACGGGTGCGCCGATGACGGCGGTGACGACGCCGGCGGGGATCTCGTCGGGGATGACGACGACGCGTCCGAGGACGTCGGCGGCGACCATGAGCGAGGGCCCGAGCAGGCAGCTGTAGGCGAGGATCCACCGCTGGTCGGGGCCGGTGATCCACCGGGCGATGTGGGGGACCATCATGCCGAGGAACCACACGACGCCGACGGCGGCGGTCGCGGACCCGCACAGGAGCGTGACGGCGCCGACGACGGCGATGCGCGTGAGCCACTGGCTGCCGCCGAGGGCGGTCGCGAGGTCCTCGCCGAGCGCGGTGGCGTTGAGGCCGCGCGCCGCGTAGGCCGCGAGGACGAGGCCGGCGCCGACGAAGGGCGCGATGGCGGCGAGGGCGGGCCAGCCGAGGTCGGCGACCGACCCGGCCTGCCAGGACCGCATCGTCAGGAACGCCGACTGGTTCAGCAGCACCACTGTGGACGCGATGCCTTGGAGGACGGCGCCGATGGCGACGCCGCCGAGGACGAGCGTCACGGGCGAGCGCCCGCGCCCGCCCATGGAGCCGACGAGGAACACCGCGCACGCGGTCGCCACGGCCCCGAGGAACGCCGCCCACACCTGGAGCAGGTCGCTCGCGGCCGGGACCGCCCGCACGGCGAGGACCACGCCGAGGGCCGCGCCCGCGGAGACGCCGAGGAGCCCGGGGTCGGCGAGGGGGTTCCTGGTGAGGCCCTGCATGAGCGCCCCGGCCACCGCGAGTGCGAGGCCGACGACGACGGCGAGGACGGTGCGGGGGAGGCGCTGCTGGACGACGATGACGTGCGCGTCGCCGTTGTCGCGGCCGAGGGCCTCGACGACGTCGCCGAGCGGCAGCGGCTTGGAGCCGAACACGAGGCTGAGCACGACCAGGACGGCGAGCGCGGCCGCGGCGGCGGCGAGCCCGAGGGCCCGGCGCCGCCGCCGGTCGACCGGGACCGCTTCCGCCGCAGCGGTGTCC
>NZ_QFRW01000327.1 GCF_003265355.1 Glycomyces dulcitolivorans
GCCCTGTCCCTGACCGCAGGTCACTCATGGTTTGTGGAGCGGTCTTGAAAACCGGCGTGGGCGTCAAAACCCACCGTGGGTTCGAATCCCACCTTCTCCGCCACCGCCCGCCCGCGCGAGGTCATGACAGCGCTCTGGGCAAAGTAAAGGACTCAGCACCCCGGCACGGTGCTGAGTCCAGGAATAGAGTAACCCCATGGCGCAACATGCTTCACTTCCGGGTCGGGATATTCACAGAATCGTTACCATGGCCCGCCGCTGCGAGGAGGCGGACGGCATCGCCCCCTTCAACGAGCAGACCACCCTCGGCCTGTCGAAGCACCCCGACAAGCACCGCAGGCATTTCGTTGTGCCGCTGAACGACTCGGTCATCGCGTACGCCGGCGCCGAGCTCGTCGGGGACGTCGCGGAAGCGGAGCTGGCGGTCGATCCGGGGCACCGGAACCGCGGGGTCGGCGACCGGCTGCTGACCTCCGTCCTGGACTGGGTCAAGCCCGGCGCCGTCGCTCCCGGCGCCGCCGAGCTCCGGGTCTGGGCGCACGGCGACCTCGACGTCTCGAAGCGCTTCGCGGCCGCGCACGGGTTCGAGCGGGCGCGGGTGCTGTTCCAGTTCTCGCGCGAGCTCGGGGGGTTCCCCTGGCCCGCAGCGTGGCCCGAGGGCGCGGGCAAGAACTGGCCGAAGGGCGAGGCCCCGGCCGCGGTGCTCGCCGACGGCGTCCGCCTGCGGCCCTTCAGGTCCGGACGCGACGAGGCCGAGTGGCTGCGGGTGAACGCGGCCGCGTTCGCCGACCACCCCGAGCAGGGACGCTGGACGGCCGCGGATCTGCGTGCGCGCCAAGAGGAGTCCTGGTTCGACCCGGACGGCCTCCTGATCGCCGAGGACGACGAGGGCATGCTCGGCTTCCACTGGACCAAAGTGGAGGGCGGGATCGGAGAGGTCTACGTCCTCGGCGTCGACCCCCGGGCCCAGGGCACCGGCCTCGGCCGGACGCTGACGCTGGCGGGGCTCGCCCACCTTGCGGCGCATGGCATCCAGCAGGTGGACCTCTACGCGGACGAGTCGAACACGAAGGCCGTGGGCCTGTACCGGAAGCAGGGCTTCGAGGTGGTGCGCACCGACGTGCAGTGGGCGAAGCCGCTCACGCGCGGGTGAGCGCCCCGGCCGGGTAGTCCTCTTCGCCGGGCAGGACCAGGCGGGCCTCGCCTTCACGGAGGCTCACGCGCGGCAGGATCGGCGACATCTCGCGCTGCTCGGCGGCGGCGAAGACCTCGCCGACGGTGGAGTAGCGCGACAGCTCGGCGAGCGTCGTGGCCTCGGGCATGGACATCTGGCCGCCGTACTGGCACACGGCCTGCTCGGGGCCGATCCAGGTGGCGTACTCGGGTTCGCGGACGCGGATGCGCGGCTGGAAGCCCTCGGCGAGGGTCGACACGTAGATCCAGGTGTCGAAGCGGACCTGCTCGTACTCGGGCGTGACCCAGCGGGCCCACGCCCTTTGGAGGGCGACCATCGCGCCGGTCTCCTCCTCGACGGCCCGCACGCCGGTCATGGCGACGTCGGGGTCGTCGGGCTTGTGGCGCCCGCCCGGGAAGCCGTACAGGGACCCCCTGGGGCCGTGGGAGGACCGCTCGTAGCCCGAGTCCACGTCCAGGTGCGCCCAGCGCTCGCGCGCGCCCGGACCCGGCAGGTCGGCGCGGCCGATCGCGGGGAGGCCGAACGGCTCCTTGGCGGCGTGCCGCAGCAGGAACACGCGCAGCGGGGCCTCGCGCAGGAGGACGACGACGGCGGCGCGCTCGGGTTCGGCCGGAGCGCCCTGCTCCTTGAGTCGGTCGAGGGCGCGGGCCGCCGACGCCGAGTCGACCGCCCTGAAGTCCCACTTCCCGAAGCGCTGGATGGACATGGAAGTCACGCTAGCCCAATCGGGGCCATTGCCGGTGCGCAACGGCGGAAACGGAGGCGGCCCGGCCGCCAGGGCCGGGCCGCGTCCTCGTCGCGTTATCCGAGGAACTGGATGGGCAGGTAGAACAGGGCGCCCACCAGGGCCGCGATCGGGAACGTGATGATCCAGGCGATGACGATCGACCGGGCCACGCCCCAGCGGACCGCGCGCTTGCCGCCGGTCGAGCCGACGCCCATGATCGCGGAGGTGATGGTGTGCGTGGTCGAGATCGGCGCGCCGAGCAGGAACGTGTTCGCGTACAGCACGGAGCTGGCGACGGTCTCGGCCGCGAAGCCCTGGGGCGGGCCGAGGTCGATGATCTTGCGGCCCATCGTCTTGATGATGCGCCAGCCGCCCGCGTAGGTGCCGGCGGCCATGACGGCGGCGGCGACCCAGTAGACCCACTGCGGGATGTGCGTGGCGTTGTCCTGGATGCCGCCGGTGTAGAGGGCGAGGACGATGACGCCGATGATCTTGGCGGCGTCCTGCATGCCGTGGCCGAGGGCCATCGCGGCGGCCGAGACGGTCTGCGCGTGGCGGAAGCCGCGGTTGAGCTTGTCGGGGCGCCCGCGCCGGAAGGCCCAGTAGACGGCGATCATGAACAGGAAGCCGAGCACGAAGCCGACGACCGGGGAGACCAGCGTGGGCAGCACGATCTTGTCGACGATGCCGTGCCACAGGACCCAGATGTTCGCGTCGTCGGCGAGGAGCCAGCCGCCGGCCATGGTCGCGCCGACGATGCCGCCGAACAGCGAGTGCGAGGACGAGGTGGGCAGCCCGAAGTACCAGGTGATGAAGTTCCAGGTGATGGCGCCGAGCAGGCCCGACATGACGATGAGGAGGCCCTCGATGCCGGTGGGCAGGACCACGATGCCCTCGGCGACGGTCTTGGCGACCTTCGCGCCCAGGTGCGCGCCGACGAAGTTGCCGACCGCGGCCATCGCCAGCGCGACCCGGGGCTTGAGCGCCCGGGTCGAGATGGACGTGGCGATGGCGTTCGCGGAGTCGTGGAAGCCGTTGGTGTAGCCGAACAGGAGCGCCGCGGCGATGCAGAGGAATACCGCGATGGTGACGCTGTCCACGCTCAGGATTCCTTGACGTAGACGGACTCGACGACGTTGGAGACCGACTCGAACGAGTCGCAGGCGGCTTCGAGCTCGTCGCCGACCTCTTTGAGCTTCATGACCGTCAGGGCCTCGTACTCGCCGGAGTAGAGGCGGACCAGGAGCATGCGGTACGCGCGGTCGCCGTCGTTCTCCAGGCGGTTGCACTCGACCCAGAACTCCTGCATGGACGAGTTGAGGCCCTTGAGCTTGGGCATGAACTCGACGAGGAGGTCGGCCTGCTGGCCGAGGACGGTGATCTGCTCGATCATCTCGCGAGGCAGGGCCGGGAGGTCGGAGAGGCCGTAGAGGTAGACGAGGTTCGCGGCGGCCTCGATGTGGTCGAGGATGTCGTCGAGCTTCCCGGCCAGGTGGTACATGTCCGTGCGGTCCATGGGGGTCACGAACGTGGAGTTGACCTTGTTGAACAGGCGGTGGGTCAGCTGGTCGTTGTCGTGCTCGACGTCGACGAGGCGCTCGGAGATCTTCTGGAAGTCGGGCGCGTCGTCGCCCAGCTCGGACAGGATCCCGACGCCGCGGCGGATGTTGTCCGCAGCATCGTTGAAGAAGGCGTAGAACGCGTCGTCCTGAGGCTTCAGCGAGAACCGCACCGGGCACCCCTGCTTTCGGTCGCTTTGACTGTCCTCACTGTACCGATCGGGCCAGGGGACGGCTGGAAATCGTCACGCCGAAGTTAACATCCAGGTGAACGCGAGACAAGATCGTGAAGGCGCCTGTGTGAGACTCCACGAAACCGCTCCAAGCTGGGGTTATGCAAAGGTTTCATTCGAATTCATCTAGTGTTCATCTTCGATGTATTCGGCGCTCCCGAAGCGGACACCGTCTCCCGTTCCGGGCACGTTGAAGCGGGTTCCCCGAAGCGCATGGAATATGCGGGCGCACGCGCGCACTCCGAATTCCGAGCGGACTCCGAGGTTCGCCGCG
Organism: Glycomyces dulcitolivorans; assembly: GCF_003265355.1. Lineage (GTDB taxonomy): Bacteria > Actinomycetota > Actinomycetes > Mycobacteriales > Micromonosporaceae > Glycomyces > Glycomyces dulcitolivorans. The sequence goes on from NZ_QFRW01000327.1 coordinate 3,989, forward strand.
CCGGTTCAGGCGCTGTCGGCGAGCCTTCCGAGCGCGCCGGCGACCGAGTCGGACTTCGTCGTGTACCAGAACGGCGGCAGCGAGTCCCGCATGAACTTCCCGTACGAGCGGTTCGTCTGGAGCCGCGAGTCGAGGATCGCGACGACGCCGCGGTCGTCGGTGCGGCGGATGAGCCGCCCGGCGCCCTGCGCGAGCCGGATCGCCGCGGCCGGGACCGAGACCTCCGCGAAGCCCGAGCGGCCCGCCGCGTCGGCGGCCTCCGACCGGGCGGCCGTCAGCGGCTCGGTCGGGCGCGGGAACGGGATGCGGTCGACGACGACGAGGCGGCAGGTCATGCCCGGCACGTCCACCCCTTGCCAGAGGCTCATCACCCCGAGGAGGCACGTCGAGTCCTCCTCCTTGAACCGCTTGACCAGGGACCCGAGGGTCTCCTCGCCCTGGAGCAGGATCGAGTAGTCGGTCTGGGCGCGCAGGAGTTCGGCGGCTTCGGCGGCGGCCTTCTTGGAGGAGAACAGGCCGAGGGTCGCGCCGCGGCTGGCCTCGACCAGGCGCAGCAGCTCCTTCCCGGCCTCGGCCGAGAGCCCCGACGCGGTCGGGCGCGGCAGCGCGGCCGCGACGTAGAGGATGCCCTGCTTGGCGTAGTCGAACGGGGAGCCGACGTCGAGGGAGGTCCAGCCGTGCCCGTCCCCGGGCAGGCCGATGTTGCGGGCGACGGTGTCGAACTTCCCGCCGAGCGTCAGGGTCGCGGACGCGGCGATGACGGTGCGGTCCTCGTAGAGCATCGCCGACAGGAGCCCGCCGACCGACAGCGGCGCGGCGACGAGCACGGGCCCGTTGGGCTCGGCCCAGATGACGTCGTCCCCGGCGGGGCCGATGCACCGGCCCGCGGTCTCGATCGCCTCGACCAGGCCGGCCTTGAGCTGCTGGGCGCTCAGCTGCTTCTTCGTCTCGGCGTCGAGGGCGCTCAGGTGGGTCGTGGCCTTGACGCACGAGGCGTTGACGAGGTTGAGCGCCTCGGTGAGCGGCGCGGGCAGGTCGCCGGAGAAGCGCCGCTCCCCCGCCATGTTCAGGGCGTTCTCCAGCGAGTCGGCGGCCTCGCGGATCTGGTCGGCCACATCGGTGTCGATGAGGCGGCGCCCGCGCTGGGCGAGCCAGCGCAGCCGGGCCGGGTGGAGCTCGGCGCGGGCGGCGTTGGTGACGCGGTCGACCAGTTCGTGGGCCTCGTCGACGATGAGGACCTGGTGCTCGGGGAGGACCGAGCGCTCGTTCATCATGTCGATCGACAGGAGCGCGTGGTTGGTGACGACGATGTCGGCCTCGTGGGCGCGGGCGCGCGCGAGCTCGGCGAAGCAGTCGGGGCCCTGCGCGCAGTCCTTCGCGCCGGGGCATTCGCTGGAGGTGGTCGAGCCCTGCTTCCAGGCGCGGTCGCTCACGCCGGGGTCGAGGTCGTCCCTGTCGCCGGTGTCGGTGTCGTTGGCCCAGTCGTAGAGGCGCTGGACCTGCTTGGCGAAGGACGCCTGCTGCCCGGCCCATTTGAGCTGCTCGGTGCCTTCGATCGCGCCGTCGTCCTCTTCCTCGTCGCCGGCGATCTTGCGCTTGCAGAGGTAGTTGTGGCGTCCTTTGAGGAGCGCGAAGGAGGGTTTGCGGCCGAGGACGGGCGCGACGGCCTCGACCAGGCGCGGCAGGTCGACGGCGACGAGCTGGTGCTGGAGGGCGAGGGTCGCGGTGGAGACGACGACGGTCTTGCCGGTGGCGAGTGCCGCGCACAGGTACGCGAGGGACTTGCCGGTGCCGGTGCCGGCCTGGACGAGCAGGTGCTTCCCGGAGTCGACGGCGGTGGCGACGGCCGCGCACATCTCGCGCTGCCCGTCGCGGGTGGCGCCGCCGGGGGTGGCCGCGACTGCGGCGTCGAGGATCTTCAGGGCTTCGGTGTCGGCGCTCATGCCTCCTGGGCCGCCTGACGCCCGCCGTCGATCGGGTCGCCGTCGGCGTGGGCGGCCGCTATGGTCGCCTCGCCGTCGCCGAGGCCCCTCGCCTGGGCTTCGCGGCGGGCCTCCTTGAAGCGGTTGAGGGCGCGGACGGTGCCGTTGACGATCGCCAGGAGCGGGACGGCGACGAGCGCGCCGATGATGCCCCACACGAAGCCGCCCGCGGTGACCGCGAGGACGATCGCGAGGGGGTGGAGCTTGACGGCGCGGCTCATGAGGAACGGCTGGAGCAGGTTCGATTCGAGCTGCTGCACGGCCAGGACGATGCCGAGGACGATGAGCGCGTTGACGAGTCCGTTCTCGGTGCCGACGAGCGCGACGACGACGGCGACTGCGCCCGAGATGGTCGCCCCGATGATCGGGATGAACGCGCCGAGGAAGACGAGGGTGGTCAGCGGCAGCCACAGCGGGATGTTCAGCAGCCACAGGCCGAGGCCGATGAAGATCGCGTCGACGGCGGCGACGACCACGATGGTGCGCATGTACTGGACGAGCGTCGACCAGCCGGCGCCGCCGGCGTAGCGCATCGACTCGGTGGCGGGGCGCGGGAGCCAGCCGGTGAGGAAGGTCCAGATGCGGCGGCCGTCGCGGATGAAGAAGTAGGTGGTGAACAGGACCAGGAACAGGCCGGTGACGAAGTTCCCGAGGCCGGAGGCGGTCGAGCCGGCGAGGGAGAGGCCGGTCTGGACGATCGTCTCCTGGTTGACCTGGTACCAGTCGGTGATCTGGTTCTGGATGTCGGCGAGGACTTCGGCCACCTGGGCGCCGTCGAGGCCCCACGGGCCGGCTTCGAGCCAGTCCTGGGCGTCGCGCAGGCCGGTGACGATCGAGGAGTAGAAGTCGGGGACGCCCTCGATGAACTGCTGGATGACGAACGTGATGATCGCGCCGACCGCGGCGAGGCCGGCGATGAGCACGACGATCGACGCGAGGGACTTGTTCCAGCGGTGGCGGATCAGCCAGGCCGCGAGGGGCTGGAGCATCGCGGCGAGCAGGAACGAGATGACGACCGGGATGACGACCATGGTGACGCGGCTGAGCAGGTACAGGACCACGGCCAAGAGCGTCCCGATGATGAGCAGCCGCCACGACCACGCGGCGCCGACGACCAGCCCGGTCGGGACGTAGCGGCGCTCGGGGTGCTCCGGGTCGACCGGCGTGGGGTCCTCGGGCGGCAGGTCGCCGCCGCCGGCGTCCTCGGGAGCCGGCTCGTCCTCCCCGCGCCCGGCCAGAGCCCGCTCGGCGACCGGGTTGACCCGCATCCCGACCCAGAGTTGGCGGGCCCGGGCGGTCGTACGGCGGAATCGGCTCACGGTCTCTCCCAAAGACGCGGGTGCAACGTCACCACGTACCGTACCGGTTCGGTGCGACCATCCCCATCCAGCCAGCACCACCGAGACGGGGCCCGCAGGCGCCACCGCCCCAAGTTGTCGCACCCCGCAGGCACCCTTGAGCCGGGGGCCCGGCGCGCGACACGCCAGCCCCCGGGGGCCGGACCGAGGGTAGGGTGGGGCGCTGTGACCGAAACTCCGTTGGACTCGACGACCGGCCTGCCCGTGCGCCTGCTGCACGACCGCCTCCTCGTGCGCGAGGACGCCGACTCCGAGCGCCGCTCGGCCGCCGGGATCGTCATCCCCGCGACCGCCCAGATGGGCCGGCGCCTCCACTGGGCCGCGGCCGTCGGCGTCGGGCCGCTCGTGCGCTCGGTCGAGAACGGCGACCGCGTCCTCTTCGACCCCGAGGACAAGGCCGAGGTCGAGATCCAGGGCAGCACCTACATCCTCCTGCGCGAGCGCGACATCCACGCCGTCGCCGCCAAACGCGTCGACAACGACGGCACGGGGCTCTACCTCTGATGCGCGTCGCGGTCACCGGGCTCGGCCTCATCGGCGGGTCCGCCGCCCTCGCCCTCGCCGACGCCGGCCACGACGTGATCGGCCACGACCCCGACCCCGCGACCCGCGAGGCCGCCGCCGCGCACCTCCCCGTCACCGCCGACCCGGCCGACCTCCTCGACACCGACGTCGCCGTCGTCGCCGCACCCGTCCGCCACCTCGACGCGGTCGCCGCCGACACGCTCCCGGCCGGCCGCTACCGCGGCCTGGTCACCGACACCGCCTCCGTCAAGTCCGAGGCGCTCCGCGCCTTCGCCGCGCACCCCCGCTTCGTCGGCGGACACCCCATGGCCGGCAAGGAGACCGCCGGGTTCGCCAGCGCCGAGCCGGGCCTCTTCCGCGACCGAGTCTGGGTCCTGTGCCTCGAAGCGGACACCGCCCTCGGCGACTGGCTGACCCTCGCGCGCCTGTGGACCTCGATCGGCGCGCGCGTCGTCCCGGCCACCGCCGCCGAGCACGACCGCGCCGCCGCCCGCATCTCCCACCTGGAGCACCTGGTCGCCGCCGCCCTCGTCCACACCGCCGACGACCCGCTCTCCCAGGCGCTCGCGGCCGGGTCGTACCGGGACGGCACCCGCGTCGCGGCCAGCCCGACCGCGCTGTTCACCGGGATGGTCGAAGGCAACCGCGCCGAGCTCCTCGCGGCCCTCGAAGACTTCGGCGCGCAGCTCGACGAGGCGTGGCAGTCGGTCGACGCCGAGCGCGACCGCCCCGAGGCCGTCGCCGGCTGGTTCGACCGGGCCCGCGCGGTCCGCGCAGCCTGGCCGCCCGCGCCCGGAGAGGCGGAGGAGATCACCCTCACGGGGGACGCGCTCCTCGCCCTGGGCAGGGGCGGAGGGTGGGTCGAGGCCGTGGAAAGTGAGGTCGCGGTCGTCCGGCGACCTCGCGTAAAGTCCACTCCATGAGAAGAATCGATCAGATCGCCGACAAGTACGTCGAGGACGCCATCGCCCTCAGCCCGCTGTTCGCCACCTCCATGGGCGTCCCCGGACACGACCATGAGATCGACGACCTCTCGCCCGCCGGGCTCGAAGCGCAGGCCGCGCTCACCCGCCAGGCGATCGCCGACCTGGACGCCGAGGAGCCCGAGGACGAGCGCGAGCGCGTCGCCAAGGAGGCCATCCTGGAGCGGCTGCGACTCCAGCTGGAGCGGCACGAGGCCGGCGACGCCTACCTGGACCTGAACGTGCTCGCCTCCCCCGTGCACGGCGTGCGCCAGATCTTCGACCTCATGCCGAAGGACGGGAAGGTCGCCGCCGAGAACATCGCGGCCCGCCTGGCCGCCGTCACGGAAGCGTTCAAGCAGTTCACCGAGACGCTCCGAGCCGAGGCCGCCGCCGGCCGCGTCGCCGCGAAGCGCCAGGTCCTGGAGGTCGCCACCCACTGCGACAACTGGAACGGCATCAAGGGGCCCGGCACCGACTTCTGGGCGAACCTGATCAGCTCGGTGACGATCGACGGCGAGCCGATCACCTCGGGGCCGCTGAAGATCGCGCTCGGCAACAGCGCGGCCTGGGCGCGCTCGGCCACTCACAACTTCGCGCTGTTCCTGCGCGAGGAGCTGGCCCCGCAGGCACCCGAGAAGGACGCGGTCGGCCGCGACCGCTACTCGCGGGCGTCGCGCTACTTCATCGGCGCGGAGATCGACCTGGAGGAGACGTACGCGTGGGGCTGGCAGGAGCTGGCCCGCATCGAGGCGGACATGCGCGCGACCGCGGAGCGGATCAAGCCGGGCGCGTCGATCGAGGAGGTCGTGGCGTTCCTCGACCAGGACCCCGACGAGAACTTCACCGACAAGAACGTGTTCCGCGACTGGATGCAGGAGCTCGCCGACTCGACGATCGCCGACCTCGCGGACAAGCACTTCGACATCCCCGAGCAGATCCGCACGATCGACTGCAAGATCGCGCCGACCGAGGACGGGGCGATCTACTACACCGGCCCGAGCGAGGACTTCTCGCGTCCGGGCGCGATGTGGTGGTCGGTTCCCGAGGGCCAGCAGCTGTTCGGCAAGTGGCGCGAGAAGTCGACCGTGTACCACGAGGGCGTCCCCGGCCACCACCTCCAGGTCGGCCAGACCATGGCCCGCGTGGAGCTGCTCAACCGCTTCCAGCGCCAGATGATGTGGTGCTCGGGCCACGGCGAGGGCTGGGCGCTCTACTCCGAGCGGCTCATGGACGAGCTCGGCTACTACGAGGACGACCCGGGCGGGCGCCTGGGCATGCTCGACGCGCAGGCGTTCCGCGCCGCCCGCGTCATCGTCGACATCGGCCTCCACTGCGAGTTCGCGATCCCCGCGGACAACCCGTTCGGCTGGCGGCAGGGCGAGGAGTGGGACGGCGAGAAGATGTTCGAGTTCATGCGGGCCCACACCCGCACGATCGAGGACGACATGCTCACCTTCGAGACCAACCGCTACCTCGGCTGGGCCGGCCAGGCCCCGTCGTACAAGGTCGGCGAGCGCCTGTGGATGCAGGCCCGCGAGGACTACAAGGGCCGCAAGGGCGCCGAGTTCAGCCTGAAGCAGTTCCACACCGACGCCCTGAACCTCGGCTCGATGGGCCTCACCCCGTTCGCCGAGGCGCTGGCGCGCCTCTGACGACACCGTTCTCGGCCTCGATCGCGCTCAGTCGTGTTCGAGGCCGAGTTCCATTTCGGGGCTGCCGAACCAGGCGCGCAGCCGGTCGGCGCCGCGGCGCAGGGCCGCGATCTCGGCGGCGGTGAAGCCGCGGGCGCGCCACGTCTCGATCACGACCCGGTCCTTCTTCACCGCGGCCTTCCAGTTGCCGATGACCTGGCCGTCCAGGAGGATCGCCGAGTTGAACCGCGGCCGGTCCGGGAACAGGCTGCGCGGCACCGAGTGGTGCAGGACCCAGTCCTTGGTGTCGGTGTAGGAGCACAGCATCTCGTCGAAGCCCTGCACGAAGTCGACGACCGGCCCGCCCTCGACCGGCTCGGGGCGCTCGCCCGCGTAGTAGAGGACGCGGCCGTCGTGGCGCAGCTCCTTGAGGCCCAGCTCGCCGACGGCGACCTTGGCGTCGGCGACCTTCAGGGTCGCCCAGCGCGTGAAGTCCTTCACCGTCGCGGGCCCGCGCGAGTTGAAGAACCGCTCGGCGAGCGCCCGGACCGCGTCGTCCTTCCCGATCTCGCCGGCCGGGACGCGCTCCTCGAAGTTCGCGTACGTCTGCTTCCCGTCCTTCGGCGTGCCCGAGCACACCGCCTGGGTCAGCTCCGCGTGCTCCAGCAGGTGCGACAGCCGCACCCCGCTCGGATCGGGCACCCCCGCCTCGGTGAGCACCTCGACGACCTCGGCCCGGTCGAGGTGCCGCCCGCCGGCGGTCGCGGCGGCGAGCGCCTCGGCCGCGCCGTCAAGGATCTGCATGGTCAGGCCCAGGCTCCGGTTGTTCGTGCCCATGAGCTGCATGACCCGGTCGGCGGTCGCGGCCAGCAGCATCCGCAGGTCCTCGGCGGGCACGGTGTGCCAGGTCGGGCGCAGCACGTGGGTGCGCACGACCTCACCGCGGTCGATGACCGCGTCGACCGAGTCCGCACCGGCATAGGCGAGCCCGTCCCGGTCCGGCACGGCCCGCATGGCGGGCGTCAGCTTCGAGGGCTGGTACTCCTGGGACTGGACGACCCCGAGGTGCCGGAACGCCTCCAGCGGCGTCGCGAAGCGCTCGCCCCACAGTCGCTGCGAACGGGCGCGCCAGGCCGCGATGCCTGCGGGGGTGAGGTCTCCGGTGGGTGTCGACATTCGCTCATGCTAGCGGGAGAAGGCGACATGAGCCCTCCGCCGAACCACGCGCCCCAATGGCCGGAATCACGGACGAAACCTCTGCTTGACCGGGTGGACGCGGTTGCGAGGAACGGACACAATTGCGGCATGTCCCTTCCGAACGCGGTCCTCAGGCTCTCCACCGACGTCCTCGCCGACATCAACGACGACGAGCGCCTGGCGTTCGCCTACGCGCAGGGCCCGGCCCTGTCCGGGTTCGGCGAGGAGGCCGAACTCGTGTGCGTGTGGGAGACCGGCGAGGTCCCCGAGGACGCCAGCGACGAGGCGGTGCACCTCACCGTCGCGAAGTTCCAGGAGCTCCTGGCTGAGCTCAACCGCGGAGAAGGCTGGCGGCACCCCCACTCCGAACCGCTCCGGGTGATCGGCGCCTTCGCCGAGGGCACGCTCCTCGCCGACGACTCCGAGCTCGGCTCGAAGGCCCGCGCCGAGGTGACCGAGTTCCCGCAGGCCCTCGCCGACGCGTCCCGCCACGCGCTCGAAGCCGAGACCGACGCCGTTGCCGCGCGCCTCCGCGCCGCCTCGGACCACTGGGAGATCGCCGAGACGATCATCACCGGCGTCCACCGCGCCTACGTCGCCCTCTTCGCCGCCGCCGACTACTTCTTCCCCGGCCGCGAGCACCGCGCCGAATTCGTCGACCGCTACCTCCTCGGCTCCGACGTCCTCGACGCCGAACTGGCCCTCTGGACCGCCGCCGAAGCCCCCGACCGCGCCGAACGCCTCCCCGACGCCTGGCGCGCCTTCACCCGCACGGTCCTTGACAACAGCTGACCCGACCGGGACGAATGACCCACAGCACACCATCGAACCCGGTTGCAGCCTCGACGCAGCGCCAGGTAAGGTTATGCCCGGCCTGATCGAACAGATCAAGCCGCCAAGCGCCGCTAGCTCAACGGATAGAGCATCTGACTACGGATCAGAAGGTTGGGGGTTCGAATCCCTCGCGGCGCACCACCACAGAGAAGCCAGGTCTGAGACCTGGCTTTCTTGCTGTCCGCGCTCAGTCCGCATCCGCTTTCACGTGAGCGGCGAGGGCTTCGGTGAGCACGTAGGGCCGCTCTGCGGGAAGCAGTTCGCGGGCCTGTTCCAAGGCGCCGGCTTCGATGCGCTCGGCGATCTGATGGGCGAGCGGCGTGACGTCGGCGATGCCGGTGATCCACTCCTTCACGTAGCGGTGGACCGCATCACCGGAGAGTCCGATCTGGATGGAGCGGTGGTCGAGCCTGCCGAGTCGGAGGCTGCGTTCGGGGTCCCACTGGACGCGGACCAGGGAGTCGGCGAGGCGCTGCTTCCAGGCGTCGTGCGTCTCGTCCTGTGCGGGCGTGCTGCCGCAGGAGTTGGCAAGGGCCCATTCGAAGCCCTCACGCGTGATCGAGACGGCGAGGACCCGGGCCTGACCAGGCTTGGTCGCCCAGCCGCAGCGGTACATCATCCACAGGAACGAGGGCTTGATCCAGGTCATGCGGTCGCGCTTGAACGGTGAGACGAAGGTCTGCGCGGCGAGGGCCGGGTCGGCGATGTGGGGGTCGTACGCCTGGTAGACGGTGATGGTCTTGTCGTCGTAGGCCGCGCGGATCTGTCGCATCGGGGGTCGGGGGTTTTCCATGACCCGGATGTTCGCAGGACGCGGGGACGGCCGCAAGCGCGATTCGGACGCTTACCGGCGGTCGATGCCGAGGCGGGAGCGTTCGGCGGCGATGATGCGCTGCTCCAAGGGGATCGAGTCGTCGTCGAGTGTCGCCACGGCGGTGGCGGTCGCCATGGCGCCGGTCGACTTCGCGTCGCTGCGGCGGGCGTAGTGCTCGAACAGGAGTTCCTTGTGCTCCTGGACCTCTCGGATCCGGTCGTCCACGCCGTCTTTGGCGAGCAGGCGGTGCACCTGGACGCGGCGGGTCTGGCCCATGCGGTGGGCGCGGGCGACCGCCTGCTGCTCGATGCTCGGTTTCCATTGCGGCTCAGCGAGGACCACCATCGAGGCGGCCTGGATGTTCAGGCCGACGCCGCCGGCCTCGATCTGCGCCAGGATCACGGCGGGGCCTTCGCGGCGGGCGAACTCGTCGACCATGGCCTGGCGCTTCGCGGCGGCGACCTTCCCGGTGATCGGGCCGATCGCGACGTCCCCGATCCGCTCACCCACCGCCTTGAGCACGTCGAGGAAGTACGAGAACACGATGACCTTCTGGCCCTCGGCACCCGCGTCGTCGACGAGTTCGGCCAGGCGCTCCAGCTTCGCCGAGCCCGGCATGGCCGAGGAGGCGCGGCGCATGCCCATGAGGTTGCGGCGCCGGACCTGCTCGCGGTACTCGTCCTCGTCACTCCCGTTGAACTGCACCCACTCCTCGACCTCGATCTTCTCGGGCAGTTCGGTGAGCACGTCCTCCTGGTTGCGCCGCAAGTACACCGGAGCGACCGTGCGTCGGAAGTCCTCGGCGCCGACCACTTCGTCGCCCTGGCCGACCTGCTCCGCGAGGTCGGGCCGGAGGTGGCCGATGAGCGACTTGAACTCCTGGACGCGGTTCTCCATCGGCGTGCCGGACAGCAGGAGCGCCCGCTTCGAGCGGCCGATCGCGGCACCGACCGCCATGCTGCGCTTCGCGTTCGGGTTCTTGATGTAGTGGGCCTCGTCAACGACCAGCAGCGCGATCTTCGCACGCTGCGGCAGCGATTCGAGCCGGTCGATGGTGTTGAACGTCGTCACCGCGACCCCGCCGCGGCGCAGCCACTTCCGGGCCTCCTCCTCCCTGCCGGGCCCGTGGAGGCCGAACGCCTCCAGCTTCGTGTGCTTGCGGATCTCGTTGAGCCAGTTGGGGACGACGCTCGCCGGGCAGATGACGAGGCAGCGGCGCTGGCCCTTCGCAGCGAGATGCGCGGCGACCGCGAGGGCCTGGATGGTCTTGCCCAGGCCCATCTCGTCGCCGATGATCGCCCTCTTCTGGTAGATCACGTACTTCGCGCCGAAAAGCTGGTAGAAGCGGAGATCGGTACGCAGCAGCGACCGGTCGAACGGCAGCGTCTCGATCGCCTGCCGCAGGTCCTCGCCGACGAAGTCCTCGGCGCGCTCGGCGTCCTCCGCATCGGCGCCGGTGATCTTCGCGAACTGCGTGTTGACGCTCGCCGCCTGGCGCTCGTAGTCGCGCCACAGCTCATCGGAGTTCCACCGCTCGGGCCGGGCCCGGTCGAGCGCCGTGGCGAGATCGCGTTCCAGCGCATGGGTCTCGTGCTCGGCATTGACGGCCTCAAGCAGGTCAAGGCGCGCCAGCGTCTCGACTCTTCTTTTCCGCCTTGAGAAGAACATGGCCAGTCTGCTGCCGGCCCGGTCGGCCGCCGCGAAGTACGGCATCGCCCGCTCCCGGAAGCGGTGCACGGCCTCCCGCAGCTCCCCGACCGCCTCCGTCGCCGCCCGCTCCGCCTGGAGGTGCGCCAGAATCCTGGTCTGCCGCGGGTCCCGCCGCACCGGGTCGAACCGGGTTCGGGCGTCCACACGAGACCGCTCCGCCACCAACGCCGCCGCGGCCTTCACCTCGTCGACGGTCTGCGCCCCTACCCCCGGGATCTGCATCAACTGCTCATGTGAGTTCGCAAGCACGTCAGCAACCGTGGTGATCCCGGCCTGCTCCAGCTTCGCCAGCCGCAGCCCCTTGGCGACCTTCTTCAACTCCGTGACCCGCATCGTCACGAGCCGCCCGGACACATCCTCACTCGCCATCGCCGCCGCATGCCCACGCACGGCATTGCGCAACTGCGCAGGCGCGGCGGCCAGGCTCTCGTACTGCCGCAACGTCTCACGGGCACGCGCAACCTGTTCGCGAGCGCGCTCGCGGAGCTTCCGCTTGTCGGGTCGAGTGCTGGCCATGGGGACTCCAGGGGTCGGGAGGGCACCCATTGTATGAGCCGGGACGCCCCAGCGATCGTTCCCGCCGTCAACGCTGTGAAAACACCGACCGGCGTCTCAGGTTCGGCCGCACTCGGAGACGCTTGACCCATCCGGTGGCGGAACTCCGATAAGCTCTCGGGTTGTCACCGGCGCATGACCCCTTGTGCCGTCAACTGAATGAGGAGTGCGTATGGGAATCCCCGACCCGGAGGCATCCAGACAGCATCTTGAGGCGTGGAAGGGCCGGATCGATCGGCTTGCCGCCGATACGCAGGCGATGAGCGAGCAGTTCGAGGGTTTGAAGGTCGTTGCGGCCGACCCGTTCGGGCTTGCGCAGGTGACCGTGGATTCCAGCGGGAACCTGGTCGACCTGGTGTTGAGCGAGCGGACCCGGCGGATCAGTACCGAGGAGACGGCGCAGGCGGTGCTGGCCGCGATCCAGGTCGCGAAGGCGCAGATCGCGGAGCGGTCTGCGGAGATCATCTCGGAGACGCTCGGGGCGGATTCGGCTGCGGGGCAGGCGATCGCGAATCGGGTTCGGTCGCAGCTGATGCCGAAGACCGACGAGGAGGGCTGAGCGCCATGGGGAGCGGATACACCGTCGATCCCGAGGAACTGCGGGCGCACGCCAGGTACCTGGAGACGCTCAAGGAGCGGTTCGACGCGGTCATGGACGCCAGCAACTACATCGAGCAGGACGACGAGGCGTACGGGACGCTGTGCGGCTGGATCTCCGGGTGCATGGAGTCGCGGCACCAGACGCAGGACCGGATCACGTCGTACCTCGCCGAGAACTTCACCATCGCCGCGAACGCGCTGCGCGCGGCGGCCGAGGAGTACGAGACCAGCGACTCGGATTCGGGGACGGCGTTCTCGGAGCTGCGCGACCGGATGGGGGTGTAGGGATGTCCGACAACTCGCTCATCGCGCCGGTCCAGTCGACCAATAAGTGGTACACGGGGGCCGGGCCGCTGGACTCCTATCACGGCATGATCGACGCGTTCAAGTCCGAAGGCTGGGTGGACGACCTGCTCGCCGGCGGCGGGTTCGCGCTCGAAGTGGTCGGGTCGGTGCTCGACCCGTTCAGCGCACTGCTGTCGGCGGGCATCGGCTGGGCGCTGGAGTACTTCGAGCCGCTGCGGGAGATGCTCCAGGAGGTCACGGGGAAGGCCGACGTGGTCATGGCGCACGCGCAGACGTGGAGCAACATGTCCGGCGAGCTGCTGGCGATCGTCGAGGACCTGACCGCGCACCTGGACGCGGACATGCCGACCTGGACCGGGGAGGCGGCCGAGTCGTACAAGTCGCTTATGGCCCACAACGTCACCTCAGCGTCGGCTCTGGCGGCGACCGCCGAGGCGATGGCGGCCGCGACCGAGGGCGCGGGGAGCCTGGTCCAGATCACGCACGAGATCGTGCGCGACCTGATCGCCGAACTGGTCGGGCACGTGATCGTGTGGGCCGTCGAGGCGATCTTCGTGGTCACCATCCCGGTCATCGCGGCGCAGATCGTCGCGGCGGTGGTGAAGTGGGCGGGCATCATCATGGGCTACGGCATGGCCCTGGTGCAGTCGTTCACCAACCTCAAGACCCTCCTGGGGGTGTGAGGCGATGCGACGCACGCTGCGGCTCCTCCTGCTCCTCGGCATCGGGCTCGCCCTCGCGGGCAAGAAACCCGGAGGCGGCGACTCGACCCCCGGCGGAGGCGACAACGACGTCGACCCGCTCACCGGCCGCCCCAAGGACTCTGACGAACGCAAGGAACGCCTGGACTTCCAGGGCAAGAACGCCTCCACCGAAATGGCCGAGGTCCACGACACCGCCGACACCGAGGCCAAGACCGGCCGTGCAGGCGACTCCGACGGCGACGGCCAGCCGGACATCACCGACCCGCAGAAACCGGTCGAAGGCCCTGCGGCCAAGATCGATCCGGGAATGCCGAACAAGCGGCACAACCTCAATCAGATCCGGCCCAACAACCCGGCGAAGAATGAGAACACGATCGTCCTCCCCGGCACCGATGTGGCAGGGGACATCGCGGACATCAAGGCCGGGAATGCGACATGGAATCCCGATACGCAGCGGTACGAGGTGAACGGTCGAATCTACGGCATGGAAATGCCGAGCGGTACGCTCTTCCCGGTAAGCGGCGACGGATTCGTCAATCTCAACCGAGCCGAGTACCAGGTACTGAAGGAAATGATGGGAACGAATGGCGACCTGGATCAGGCCCGACAGAACATCTCGAGGAACCCGTACCTGAACCAGCCGGGAGTCTGGGATGCCGCTCTCGACGTGTTCCAGCACAGCAACCGATACCAGGGATAGGCGGGAATGGACGGATACAGCTTTCAGTTCCTGAGTCGTGTACGGCTTGAGGAGGTCGTGAGCGCGACCAGTGCGGTCTTCGGCGTTTCGGCCGACTTGATCGAGGCGCTCGATTGGCGGCAGGGCGAGGCGCATGCGGTCGAGGCGAGGGTTGAAGGGATGCCGGCGGTCCTCATCGAGCGCGATCCCGACCGGTACGGCGAGTATGTGGTCTTCAATGCCGGCGAGGAGTTCGCGTCGTTGGTCGGGGAGCTTCCCGAAGCCGCGGTCGCCTCGCAGTTGTGCGCAAGGCTCAAGGCCCGCGCGGTTCTCGCGGCTCCGAATGCCGCCTCTGATGCGCTCTGGATCCTGGTGGCGGAGGACGGGTCGTTCGGTGAGGTGCTCGTGGATGTCGATGACTTGGACGAAGGCGTCTTCACCGTCACCGGTGCCATCGAGGAGATCAAGGGGGCTCCGGAGATTCCCGTCATCGGCCTGCCGGAGGGTTTCAACCCGTATCGGACCTGAGCGCTACCGCTGGCCTCATTGCTGCAAAAGATGACGTCCTCGCAGGTTACGGGGATGAAGGCGCTGTCGTATTCCGATGGCGGCGCATTCGCACCCGATTCATACCTGCTGGTGCTCGCTGACGGCAGTTCGCTGCTGCTCACCTCGGATACGGATTGGACCCTGCGAATCGAGGACGGAAGTTGGCCCCGGCTCCCCGACTGGGCGCAGCCGCCTGAGAGCTGGCGGTTCGAGGACGCCGACGGCCCGCTGGGGACACCCGGCTTCGATTCCGTTGTGGGCGTGTCGGAGATCAAGAACGAAGTCGGCGAGGTGGCCGGGTTGCGGGTTGACTTCGACGGCGGTGCGGTCGAGTTCAAGGCCGGGGACAGCGTGACCTGGAGGGTCTTTCGATAACCACGCGGCTCGAACTACCGGGGTTACTGGAGTTGGGTGAGGGTTCGGGTTATTCGGGTTGCTTCTTTGGTTTTGAGGCGGAGTTGTACTTGGCCTTGCCAGGTGGGGTTGGTGGTGTTCAGGTCGTATTCGATCAGGAGTTGGTCGGGTTTCGGGTTGGTGACCTGGATGTTGTAGCGGGTGAGGGCGGTGATGGGGACGTCTATGTGCTTGGAGCGGCGGGCGGTGACCACGAAGCGCTTGGTGCTCAATGCGATGGCGACGACGAGGGGCTCGCGCATCCAGTTGGCGCGGCGGCCGGGGGTTTTGAGGTTTCGGTAGGTGACGGAGCCGGGGACGGCTTCGGCGAGGATGGTGAGGCCTTCGGCTCGGAGGGCCGTGTGGAGGTCGCCGGGGAGGCGGCCGGGGCCGTAGAGGAGGCGGCGGAGCGGGTTCATTTCCGCAGTGTAGTGGGCCGGTGCCGTTGCGTGGGTGAACAGCAGGTGCGCGCCGGAGCCTGGATTCGGTGGGGCACACTGGGGTCGGTTCAGGGCCCGGATCGGGTCCGGACTCTCCCTACCCCCTAGAGGAGCTACTCGTGAAGAGACGAAACTTGCTGCGGGCGCTCGCGATCGGCGCGCCTCTGGCGACGGCCGGGGCCGTCGGTGCCGGGATCGCGGCGGCGGACACCGCGAACTTCAAGGTCATCGTGACGGAGCAGGTCGCCAACAAGGTGTTCGTGTTCGACAAGAACAAGGCGTTCACGAACGCCAACGCGTACAAGTCCTGGAGCCCCGGGACGGGCGGGTGGTCGAACCTCTCCGACTGCCGCATCCGGGACACGGCCCAGTTCGGTGCGATCGGGCTGGCGGCCGCCTCGGGCGGCAAGGTCGGGATCTGGAACATCACCGACGAGAAGGACCAGGAGCTCAATGATGTGCTGTGGAGTGCCACGCCTGGTGGCAATCCGCATGCGCTGGAGCGGATCCCGAATCTCGGGGCGTTCGTCTCGGCCTCCTCGGACGGGTTCCTGACCGTGTACGCGCCCACGAAGATCTCCGACCCGTCGACGCTCGCGAAGGTGCAGACCGTGTCGCTGGCCGGTGCGCACGGCGTGGTCTGGGACCCGAACAACTCGCTGCTGTGGGCCTCGGGCGACAAGATCGTCCAGGCGTACACCGTGTCGGGCACCTACCGGAACATCCGGTTGAAGGCGTCGAGCAAGAAGGTGACGCTGTCCGGGCTCGGGCACGACCTCCAGCCCGACTTCTCGAACTCGTCGCTCATGCAGGTCTCGGACTCGTACGGGGTCTACTCGATCAACAAGTCGTCGCTGGCGAAGACCACGCTGCACACGACGACCCGCATCAAGGCGTACGTGAAGATGAGCACCGGCGAGTACTTCTACGTGCGCGGCGACAACGCCGGCTCGCGCGACTGGGGCAGCCCGACGGTCGTGTTCTCGCAGTCAGCCGATCAGACCCGGTCGGGCGCCGAATTCTACAAAGCTCGGTATTACACAACTGCTTACAACTAGGCGCACGTATTGAACGGCCAGGCGGCTCTCCGCCTGGCCGTTTTCTGTCAGCGGACTTCTACCCTGTCGCCGGTTCGCACCTTGCCCGTGGTGACGACGTCGGCGTAGAAGCCGAAGCACGTAGCCCGGCCGTAGCCCGGGACCTCGATCCGGTGGTTCGCGGCGAGGGTCTTGAGCAGGCCCGGGTCGGCCGGGGCCGTGCCGTGGGCGATCGAGGGGATGATGCAGCGGGGGGTCGGGAGGGTGACTTCGAGGAGCACGTCGTCGCCGATGGCGATCTGCCGGCCCGGTTCGGGGTCGGCGGGGAGGTCGAGGATCAGGTTGGGGCGGAAGCGGGTCGGGTCGACCGCGGCGCCGTGTTCGGTGCTCAAGCCCTCCAGGGCGCCGGTGGTGACGAGGTGGAGGGGCCCGAAGTCGAAGAAGCGGCCGTCGGCGGCGCCGCCGACGCGTTGGACGGTCTCGCTGCCGGGCTCGGCGTCGGCGGCCCATTCGGGGATCATGCCGGGCTCGTCGGGCCACCAGTGGTGCCGCTTGACCTCCTGGGGCGCGGTCCGCGTAATGCGGATCGGGCGGCCGAGCCAGGCGGAGAGGGCCGCGTCGGCCTCCGGTGTGCCGGCCGTGACGGGGGCGCCGCCGGGGACGGTCAGCAGAACCTCGGAATCCGAGTCGTCCTGTCCCGCAACGTAGGTCGCGGTGACGTCGAGGAGCGAGCCCCACAGCTTCGGCTGCTTGCCGGTGCCGATGGTGCCGTCGGCGTCGAAGCACGCCCAGGTGCGGTCGCCGTCCAGGCCGCGCTTGCCGATCGCGGTCTCGGTCAGGTGCTCGGCGGCGGCGGACTTGAGGGGGTGGCGGCGGATGGCGGCGAGTGTGTTCACGACAGCATCGTAAGCCCGCTGACCGTGCGACCGGCTAGGGCCGGGCCCCGACACCGGCCCTAAGACTCGGCCGGGTAGTAGAACAGCACCGGCGACTCCTTGATCTGGGCCGGGAGTTCCACGGTCCATTTCGTTTCGCCCTGGTAGTCGATGAAGCTGACGTCGGCGTCGGAGCGGCTCACGTAGCCGTCCTCGTGGAGCGACGTGCAGGTCGGCGAGCCCTCAGAGCCTGCCGCTTCGCCGGTGTCGAGGTCGATCACGCGAGTGCCCTCCTGGGCGCGGATCGTGAAGCCTCCCTTGAAGGCGCCGTAGGGGCCGTAGTCGTCGACCACGCACGCGTACCGGCCGGTCGGGTCAACGCCGACGAGGCCGATCGTGAGCGGCTCGGTACCGGTCAAGCCCCCGACCCGGATCGTCTCCAGCACGGTTCCCTCGGCGTCGATCCGGTACAGCTCGCTGACGGGGAGGTTGTGGTACAGGGCCTGGGCGGTGCCGTCGTCGGCGGTGTACCAGCGCAGGTGGCAGCCGACCGGTTGCAGGTCCACTGTGGTGGGAAGTTGGCCGGCGGTCGGGGAGTACCACTCGGTCGCGCCCCACGCCTGGACCGGCATCGGGGTCGTGTCGTCCTGGGCGGTACTGGATTCGGCGCCCCAGACGGCGCCGCGGTGGACAAGGAGGGCCGAGCCGTCGGCGAGCCAGGTCGGGTCGATGCAGGCGTGGTCGAGGGGGTATTCGGTCGCGGTGGTGATCTCGCCGGAGGCCAGCTCGCCGAACTTGAGGACCGCGTTCGGTGAGGCGCCTTCGATCCACGCGGCGGTCTGCTGGCGGGGGTCGATGCTCAGGGACGCGCGCAGGACGGTGCCGACGTCGCCTTCAGCAGTCCAGACGCCGCTGAGGTCGAGGACGGGTGCGGCGGCGGGCTCCTGGTCGTGGGCCGGTGCGGCGGCGGAGTCCCAGCGGTAGAGGAGGTGGTCGTCGCCGATTCCGTAGAAGACTCCGGCGTCGGTGCCGCCGCCCGCGACCTGGTCGCAGGCGGTGGCGGCGAGGAGGCCGAGGGCGGCCGCGGTGGCGGCCAGGCGGGTCCTGCGTCGGATCATGGTGTCCTCCTTCGTCATTCGGCCCGGTAGGCGCCGGCGTCCTGGTCGGCCATGCCGTGGCGGGCGATGAGGTCGAGCCAGACGAGGTAGTTCGCCGAGGACGCGGTGGGGTCGAGCTCCTCGGTCTTGAAGGCTTTGCGGAGTGCTTCGAGGCCCTTCTTCGTCTGCGGGCCGAAGTCGCCGTCTATGGTCACTTTGGACATTCCGGCGAGATCCCTTGCAGCCCATTGGATGATCGTGGTGTCGGTCTGGTAGTCCCAGTCGGCGGCGACGGCGCGGCGGCCGCGGTCGACGTGGATGTGGTTCCAGTGGGAGCCGTCGGGGTCGTTGTAGCAGTGCAGGACCGTGCCGAAGTGCTTGCGGCACACGGCGATCACGGCGAGGTAGCGGCGGCGGAGGTAGCGGCGGGCCTTGCCGTGGACGGCGGTGTCGACGAAGAGCTCTTCGCCCCAGTTGAAGTGGGTGAAGTCGATGGCCGCGCCGTAGCGGTGGTAGCCGGGCTTGCAGACCTTCGCGCCGGCCACGCCGGTCCACTGGTAGGGCCAGGTGCCGCCGTTGTAGCCGTAGGTCCGGCCGAGGGCGTCGAGGTCGCGGACCACGCGTCCGGCCTGCTTGTGGGTCTCCGCGTGCATCGTGAACGAGGTCGCGGAGGGGTGGACGCCGAAGCCGTCGCCGGTGAAGGCGGTCCGGTAGCGCATCTTCCAGGCCGTGGCCCACAGCCAGTCGCGCGTGACGTCGGGGAGTTCGCAGCTCGATCGGGCGAACGCCTTGCCGCTGCTGGGGAATGCCATCGGTCCTCCTCGTCGTTATAGATTCCCTGTCGCTATCGATTCCCTCTGATGTGGATGGTCGTGCCGTCGGTCTCCAGCCACAGGCCCCTGCGGCCCGGGACGGCGAGGATCTCGCCGAGGCAGGCGCAGTCGAGGGCCGTGCCGCCGAAGGCGGTCTCGGTGCGAGCGTCGTCGGTGAAGCGGGTCTCGGTGATCGCGCCGTCCTTGTCCGAGTAGAGGCTGACGTGGGTGTCGTCGGCGACGGCGGCCATGGGGCGGCCCGCGTTCGCGACGGTGCCCGCGGGGGTGAGGGCGAGGCCGGTGGATTCGGTGAGGCGGCCGGTGTAGGCGTACTGGGTGCCCGCGCCGTCGGCGACGGCGGCGAAGAGGCCGCGGTCGGTCTCGGCGAGGACGGTGCCGTTGCCTTCGCCGAGGCCGGTGGCGAGCTGCTGCTCGGTCCAGGTGCGGCCGCCGTCGTGGGAGACGGCGAGGTGGCTGCGGGAGAGGATGGTGAGGTGCTCGTCGGGGCCGCCTTCGACGGCGACGGCGAGGCCGCCGCCGAACGGGGTGACGGCGGTGGCGAGGCCAGAGCGGATCCCTTGGGGGACGGGCAGGTCGACGTATTCGCCGGCGCCTTCGTCGATGCGGACGAGGGCGGGCCGGGCGCGGTCGGGGGCGAGTTCCCTGGCGCCGGTGAGCCACAGGGTCGCGCCGGTCGCGGCCATCGAGTGGGGCGTGAAGTCGGCGGGCAGGGGCAGCGGGAGGGGCGGGCCGAGGACGCCGGTCACGGTGCCGTCGGCGGCTTCGGCGGGTTCGAGGACGCGGAGGACATGGTCGGAGGCGCGGTCGGAATCGGTCTCGGCGGTGAGGACGAGGAGTTCGCCGCCGCGCCCGGTCCAGCCGGTGGCAGCGGCATAGATGTGGGGGGCGGTTGCTGCGCGGGCGGGGCTCGCGGCGGCGGCCGCGGCTCCGGCGAGGAGGGCGGCCGCGCCGGTGAGGACGGTGCGGCGGGTCAGGCGTCGCGTGGGGCCCGTGTTCCCAGAGATGGCCATGGGAGCACTATGACCAATGATGACGGCTTATTCGGTCGAACCGCGAACTTTCATTCCATAGTGGTATTGCGTTCCGGATCGGTCGTGTGCTCAGAGCCAGACGAGCGCGGCCAGGCCCGCGGTCGTGGCGGTCACTGCGAGGACCGCGCCGGTCGCGGCGAAGCGCCCGAGCGGGACCCGGATCCGCTGGTCCTCGGGGACGCCGGGGCGGCGGCCGGTGACGAGGTCGAACCAGAGCAGGGTCGCCATGGAGGCCCACGGCAGGATCAGCGGGCCGACGTTGGTGCCGATGAGGACGCCGAGGAGCGCGTCCCCGCTGCCGTGCGGAACGACCGATTCCACGGCGGCGTAGGCGGGCAGGTTGTTGACGAGGTTCGACAGGCCCGCGCCGGTGAGGCCGGCGCGGAAGACGCCCGCGTCGCCGGCGCCGCTGCCGGCGAGATGGGAGACGAGGGCGTCGCCGCCGTGGCGCATGACGGCCGGGACCAGCAGGAACAGGCCCGCGGTGAGGACGAGGAGCCGCCACGGGATGAGGTGCCAGGAGAGCAGGTCGCGGCGGCGCCGGACGCAGTGGGCGACGAGGACGGCGGCCGCGGCGGTCGAGACGATCTGGATGGGGACCTCGGCGACCACGGCCAGGACGAACCCGGCGCAGACCGCGGCAGCGGTCCAGAACAAGCGTCGGTCGCGGATCGGGAGCGGCTCGGCGGGGACGAGATAACGGTCCCGTTCGCGGTGGCGGCGGCGCCAGAAACCGACCCACAGGCAGAGGGCGGTGACGGCGAGGACCGCGAGCTGCGGGGCCCACATGCGGGCGGCGAACGCGAGGGGGTCGAGGCCGATGCGGTCGGCGGCGAGGAGGTTCGTCAGGTTGGAGACTGGCAGGAGCAGGCTCGCGGTGTTCGCGAGCCAGACCGTGGTCATCGCGAGCGCGAGGGCCGGGGCGCGGGTGGCGGCGGCGAGGGCGAGCATGACGGGCGTGAGCAGCACGATCGTCGTGTCGAGGTTGAGGAAGATCGTGGTCGCGGAGGCGAGGAGCACGCAGGCCGCGAACAGCGCGGCGTGGCTGCCGCGGGCGAGGCGGGCGAGGCCCAGCGCGGCGACGTCGAACAGCTGCGAGGCCTGGACGATCGCGACCATGACCATGACTGTGCCGAGGAACAGCACGAGCGGGGCGACGCGCCCGAGGCTCGCGAGCGCGCCGTCCGTGGGAAGCGCCCCGGTGGCCCAGCACAGCAGCCCGGCGGCGAGGACGCCGAGGCTGACCAGGTCGAGCCAGTCGAGGGCACGCCGGACGCGCGTCGGGGTTTCGGTCACCGGGCCAATGGTAGGAACCGATCGGCCCGGCGGCCACGGTCAGTGACGGACTACCCCTTGGTGACGGTGAGCTTGTCGCCGAGGTCGGTGGTGGCGACCTTGACGGTGTCGCCGTCGATGATCTTGCCTTCGAGGAGCTCGCGGGAGAGCGGGTCGCCGATGGCGGACTGGATGAGGCGGCGGAGCGGGCGGGCGCCGTAGACGGGGTCGAAGCCGCGGTCGGCGAGCCAGGACTTGGCGGCGTCGTTGACGTCGAGGCGCAGGCGCCGGGTCTCCATGCGGCGCTCCAGGTGGCCGAGCTGGACGGTGACGATCTCCTTGAGGTGGTCGTGTTCGAGCGCGTGGAAGATGACGATGTCGTCGAGCCGGTTGAGGAACTCGGGCTTGAAGTGGCTGCGGATCGACGCCAGGACCTGGTCGCGCTTCGCCGAGTCCTCCAGGAGCGGGTCGACCAGGGCCGAGGAGCCGAGGTTCGAGGTCATGATGAGGATGACGTTGCGGAAGTCGACGGTGCGGCCCTGGCCGTCGGTGAGGCGGCCGTCGTCGAGGACCTGGAGGAGCGTGTCGAAGACCCGCGGGTGGGCCTTCTCGACCTCGTCCAGGAGCACCACGGAGTAGGGGCGGCGGCGGACCGGCTCGGTGAGCTGGCCGCCCTCCTCGTAGCCGACGTAGCCGGGCGGCGCGCCGATGAGGCGGGCGACCGAGTGCTGCTCGGTGTACTCGCCCATGTCGATGCGGATCATGGCGCGGTCGTCGTCGAACATGAACTCGGCCAGGGCCTTCGCGAGCTCGGTCTTGCCGACGCCCGTGGGGCCGGCGAAGATGAACGACCCGGTGGGCCGGTTGGGATCCGACAGGCCCGCGCGGGCGCGCCGGAGCGCGTCGGAGACGACGGTGACCGCTTCGAGCTGGCCGACGACGCGCTCCCCGAGGACCTCCTCGGCGTGGAGGAGCTTGTGGGTCTCGGACTCCTGGAGGCGCCCGGCGGGGATGCCGGTCCACGCGGAGACGACGTCGGCGATCTCGTCGGCGTCGATCTCCTCCTTGAGCATCGGCTGGTGGGCCGGGTCGGTGTCGGCGCTGGCGAGGTCGGCCTCGGCCTGGGCGAGCTGGCCTTCGAGTTCGGGGATGCGGCCGTAGCGCAGCTGGGCGGCCTTCTCCAGGTCGTATTCGCGTTCGGCCCGCTCGGCCTGGGTCTTGAGGTCGTCGAGTTCCTCCTTGATGTCGGAGACCTTGGAGATGCGGCCCTTCTCGGACTCCCACTGGCGCGAGAGCACGGCGAGGCGCTCGCGCTGGTCGGCGAGTTCGCGCTGGAGGGACGCGAGGCGCTCGGCGGAGGCGGGGTCGTCGGTCTCGTTCTGGAGGGCGGTCTCCTCGATCTCCAGGCGGCGGACGGCGCGCTCGACCTGGTCGATCTCCTCGGGGCGGGAGTCGATCTCGATGCGCAGGCGCGAGGCGGCCTCGTCGACGAGGTCGATGGCCTTGTCGGGGAGGCGGCGGTCGGGGAGGTAGCGGGCCGAGAGCTGGACGGCGGCGACGAGGGCGGAGTCGGTGATGCGGACGCCGTGGTGGACCTCGTAGCGCTCCTTGAGGCCGCGCAGGATCGCGACGGTGTCCTCGATGGACGGCTCGCCGACGTACACCTGCTGGAAGCGGCGTTCGAGGGCGGCGTCCTTCTCGATGTGCTCGCGGTACTCGTTGAGGGTGGTGGCGCCGATCATGTGGAGCTCGCCGCGGGCGAGGGCGGGCTTGAGCATGTTGCCGGCGTCGAGGGAGCCCTCGGACTTGCCGGCGCCGACCATGGTGTGGAGCTCGTCGATGAAGGGGATGATCTCACCGTCGGAGGACTTGATCTCCTCCATGACGGACTTGAAGCGCTCCTCGAACTGGCCGCGGTACTGGGCGCCGGCGATCATGCTGGCGAGGTCGAGGAGGATGACGCGGCGGTCGCGCAGCGACTCGGGGACGTCGCCGGCGACGATGCGCTGGGCGAGGCCCTCGACGATGGCGGTCTTGCCGACGCCGGGTTCGCCGATGAGGACCGGGTTGTTCTTGGTGCGCCGCGACAGGACCTGGATGACGCGGCGGATCTCGGTGTCGCGGCCGATGACGGGGTCCACTTTGCCCGACCGGGCGGTCTCGGTGAGGTCGACGCCGTACTTCTCCAGGGCCTTGTAGCCCTGCTCGGGGTCGGAGGAGGAGATCTTGCGGTCGCCGCCGCGCAGCGTGGGGAAGGAGCTGATGAGCTTCTTGTCGGTGGCGCCGAGGTCGGCGAGGTGGCGGCCCGTCTCGCCGCCGGCCTGGGCGAGGCCGGCGAGGAGGTGCTCGGTGGAGACGTACTCGTCGCCGTAGTCGGTGGCGATCTTGTCGGCGGCGTTGACCGCGCGCAGGGAGTCGCGGGCCATGGACGGCTCGGACACCGACGGCCCGGAAGCGGACGGCAGCTCGTCGATGCGGCGCTCGGTCTCGGTGGAGACGGTGCCGGGCGTGACGCCGACGAGCTGGAGGAGGCCGGGCGCGGTGGATCCGTCGACGGTGAGCAGCGCGTCGAGGAGGTGCCAGGGCTCCACGGCGGGGTTGCCGTTCGCGGCGGCGGTGCGCGCGGCCTGGGAGATCACTTCGCGGCTCTTGGTGGTCAGGCGGTTGACGTCCACTGCGGTCTGCCTTCCTCTCGTCGGGTAGCAAGTTGAGTCTAGACGGCTCAAGTTTTAACGTCGAAACCTTACGCGTTCGCCCTTAGCGAACCGGGAAAAGCGTAAAGCCCCGAGCCCTGCGGGCTCGGGGCTTTCGGCTTCCGGACGCTACTTGCGGGCGCCGGTGAGACCGAAGATCGACTTGATCTTGGCGATGAAGCCGGGCTTGGACTTCTCGGCCCCGGCGTCGGTGGTCTCGATGGCGGGCGCCTCCGCCTGGGACGGGACGGCCTTCTCGGGGTCGGCCGCGGTCTCCTCCGGCTCGTCGATCGCCTCGGCGACCGGCTCGGTCTCGACGGTGTCAGTCGGGGCCGCCTCCGAGGGCTTCTCGTCCTCGGCGACCGGCTCCAGCTCCTCGACCGGCTCCGCCGCGGGCGCGGTGACGGGCTCGGGCTCGGCTTCGGCGACGGGTTCGGGCTCGACGTCCGCGGTCGCGGCGGCGGTCTCGGGCTCGTCGACGACCTCGGGGCCGGCGTCGGGGGCCTCGTCGACCTCGGCGGCTTCGGCGGTCTCCTCGGCCGCGGACTCCTCGTCCTCGGCGCCGGCGGTGAGCAGGTCGCGGAACTCGGCGACGGTGAGGACCGGAACGCCGGCCTCCTCGGCCTTCTTCACGCGGGGCTCGGCGGGCTTGACGGTGTCGTCGACGACCAGGTGGGTCACGGTCTTGGTGAACTGTTTGGCGAGCGCGACATCGGCGTCGGACTCTGCGATCGCGCGGGCGGTGTCGGCGTCGGGGCCGGTGCCCAGGACGATGATCCGGACCTTATCTCCCGTCTTCGTCGGCACGGGGACCTCCCTCATTCAATGGTCAGCGGTTGCAGGGCTTGAAAACCGCTTCGTGGCTGTTTTGTTGTGAGTGCTTACGCGTGCTGCCATGCACCGATGTTCAAAGGAGCGGGCGAGGTCTACCGTACCGTGCTGCGCTGGTCCAGCTCCAGAACGCTTCGGGTTGCGATCAAGACGATCCGGCTTCGCCGCCCGCACGACCCGGAGCAAAGAATTTCTTGTGTATCGGCGTCACTTTCCGGGTCGACATTCGTTAGATCCGGTGTATGAAATTCCCAGGATTGACCGACCCGAGGAGGCGAACGAATGAAGGTGGTGAGGGCATACAGGTTCGCGCTCGACCCGCGCGCCGAGCAGGTAGCGGCCTTTCTGTCCCACTGCGGCGGGCGCCGGTTCGTGTACAACCACATGCTCGCCCTGGTCAAGGCAAACCTCGATCAGCGAGAGGCCGAACGGTCCTACGGCATCGCCGAGCCGGATCTGACTCCGAACGTGGAATGGTCGGCCTACGGGCTGCGGAAGGCATGGAACTCCCGCAAGGATTCGGTCGCGCCCTGGTGGAGCGAGAACTCCAAGGAGGCATACGCCTCCGGCTGCGCAGACCTCGCCGCCGCGCTCAAGAACTGGCGCGGGTCCAAGCAGGGTAGGCGCGCCGGTAGGCCGATGGGCTTCCCACGCTTCAAGACGCGTCGCTCCCGCCTCTCGTGTTCGTTCACGACCGGTGCGATCCGCGTCGAAGACGACCGCCGACACCTCACGCTTCCCCGCCTCGGAACGATCCGCACATGTGAGAACACCGCGAAGCTTCACCGGCACCTTCGCCGCGGAACCGGCCGCATCCTGTCGGCCACGCTTTCCAAAGGGCGAGGGGGCCGCTGGTTCGTGTCCTTCACCTGCGAGATCGAGCATCGAGAACGGGTGCCTGAGCGCCCGACCGCGGTGGTCGGCGTCGACCTCGGAGTCAAACATCTTGCAGTACTGTCCACCGGCGAGTTCATTCCCAACCCGCGACACCTTGACCAGGCCCTTTCAAAACTCCGCCGGGCGGGACGTCGACTCGCCCGACGGCAGGGCCCCGCACCCGGGACTCCGCCGTCCGCCCGCTGGCTCCGGGCCCAGGACGCCCTTGCCAAAGCACATGCCCGAGTGGCCGAACAGCGTCGCGATGCCCTGCACAAACTGACCACCCGGCTCGCACGGACCTATGGCACCATCGTGGTCGAAGACCTCAACGTCGCCGGGATGGTGAAGAACCGCAGACTCGCCCGCAGGATCTCGGATGCCGGGTGGGGCGAGTTTCGGCGGCAGCTCGCGTACAAGACCGCCTGGAACGGCGGGAACATCGTGGTGGCCGACCGGTGGCTGCCCTCCTCGAAGACCTGCTCGAACTGCGGGACGGTGAAAGCCAAGCTGTCCCCGTCCGAGCGGACTTACCGGTGCGAGCACTGCGGATTCGTGCTCGACCGCGATGCCAATGCTGCGCGCAACCTGGCGAACCTGGTGCACGCAGCCGTCGACCTGGAGTTGCCGGGCGACGCTAAAACAGCCTGACAGAAACCGCACAAGACCAGCCCCGCTGGCAGCGGTACTGCTGCGGGAAGGCCGACCTGATGGTCGGTCAATCCTATGAGGATCGGATCCCATGGCAGAAGCCCACGGAATTCGAACGGCACTGCGGGCTAGCGCCGCGGGTCAGTCAACATGCCTTCGCTGAAGAGCAGACTCGATTCCGGCCACGCGGTCCGACAGCAGCGTGATGGCGCCGACCGCCCTCGACATTGGATCGTCGCTCGATCCGCCGAGGGTCTGCTCGCGGCGGAAGGCGTCCTTGACGGCCTCCCAGCGCGTCTCGCGGTCGCCGCCCAGGCGTCCTCTGAGCTCGGCGAGTTTGAGCAGGTTCGACTCCGCGCCGGAGGCGAGGGTCTGCGCCTCGCCCGCGTAGTGGTCGTCGATCACCGCTTCGAGTTCGTCGTCGTTCATGACCGGAACGACTCGTTCCGCGAGCCGGTTCATGTTCCGGTACGAGCCCTGGAGCAGGAACGGCGGCTCGGTGCGCGCGGCGTCGTCGGTCGCGGCGGACGCGATGTACGCGAGGTTGTTGCGCAGCACGGTCTCCTGGATGCGCACCAGCTTGCGGAGCACGGACAGCACCTGGTCGAGCTCGCCCGCCGAGTACGGGTGGGCGAGGCCGTCGGGGGCGGCGGTCGGGTCGCCAGCGGCAAGGCGGATGAGCAGCTGCACGTCGGCGCGGCCGCGCCCGGCGAGCGGGGCGGTCACCTTGTTCGAGGTGAGCGCGTTCTCGATGTAGGACTGGGCGAAGACCTTGTCGCGTCCGGAGAGGACGTCGCCGAGGTTCCACACGTCGGCGCGGTTGGCGAGCATATCGGGGATGCGGAACTTCTGGCCGGCCTCGGTGTACGGGTTGCCGGCCATGCACACCGCGAATCGCTTGCCGCGCAGGTCGTACGTGCGGGTGCGGCCGTTCCAGACGCCCTCCATCTTCCGCTGCGCGTCGCACAGGGAGATGAACTTCTGGAGCAGTTCGGGGTTGGTGTGCTGGATGTCGTCGAGGTAGAGCAGGACGTTCGAGCCGCATTCGAGCGCGAAGTTGATCTTCTGGACCTCGGCGCGGGCGGTCGCGTTCGGCGCGTCGGCCGGGTCGACGGAGGTGGTCTCGTGCCCGAGCGCGGGGCCGTTGACCTTGACCAGGAGCATTCCGAGCCGGTCGGCGACGTACTCCATGAGGGTCGTCTTGCCGTAGCCGGGCGGGGAGATGAGCATGAGCATCCCGGACTGGTCGGTGCGGCGGCCCTCGCCCGCGCCGGCGCCGATCTGCTTGGCGAGGTTCGCGCCGATGAGGGGGAGGTAGACGTCGTCGATGAGCTGGTTGCGCACGAACCCGGCCATCGTCTTGGGTTTGAACTCCTCGATGCGGAGGGTGCTGCGGTGCGCTTCGATGACGTCGGCGCGGCGGCGCTGGTAGGCGCGGTAGCCGGGGAGGACGTCGCGGCGGAACCGCCCGGTGCGGGCCAGGAACTCGTCGAGGCGGAAGGACAGGACGCGGTTCTCGATGCGCGCGTGGGTGCCCAGGAGGCCGGGGACTTGGGCGGTGAGTTCGGCGGCGAGGGCGGTGGCGTCGCCGGGGGCGACGAGCAGCGCGAGGGCCTCGGGGAGGTCGGCGCGGTCGAAGCGGTCGCCGTCGGCCTGGGCGGTGAAGGCGTCGAGCCAGTTCCAGGCGAGGTCCCACCGGAGTCCGACGGCGCCGAGGGCGGCGAGGTCGTCGTCGAGGGCGGCCCACGCGGTGGGTCCGATGTGGCTCTCGAAGGCGGCGAGGAGGGCGCGGGCCCGGTCGGAGGCGGCGAACGCGGTGCCGGAGGCGAGCTGCTCGGCGAGGTACTCGGCGGCGAGGCGCGGATCGGGCGTGAACGGGGACTGCGCCCGGGCGGTGAGGCCGGCGGCGGTCAGGAAGCCCGCGAGGGCGGCTTCGAGGTCGGCGACGAGGCCGGTCATGACGTCGGCGCGGCCGAAGGTGTCGCGGGCGCGGGCGAGCGAGCGGGCCTGGGCGGTCCAGGTCGCCTGGAGCGCTTTGGCATCGATGGCCTCGTCACCGTCCGCGGTGTGCCAGAACAGGCGCGCGAGGGCGCGTTCGGCGGCGGGGAAGCGCAGCAGTCCCGCGGTGCCTTGCAGGCGCAGGACCTCGGCGAGGATCGCGGCGGCGTCGGCGTCGTGGACGCCTCGCTCGTAGCCCTCGTCGTAGCGTTCGGCGGCGGCCGCGGAGACGAACTTCGGGAGGTCGGGTTCGGCGAGGAGCTTCGCGGCGCCGTGCTCGTGGAGGAGGACCGCGGCGAGGTGCTCGGACCGGTAGACGGTCTCGTCCTCGGAGGGCAGGTGCTGCTTCCAGAACCGGGCGGTCTTGCGGAACTCCGGGTCGTCGACGACGTGGCGGTAGTCGGTGCCGGTGAGCGAGAAGGCGAGTGCGTCGCCCGTGGGCACCAGCGTCAGGTCGAGGGGCTGGGTGTTGACGGGGATGCGGTGCTCGCCGAACTTGACGGCGTCGCCGTCGAAGAGGTCGATGCGGTCGGTCAGGGCCCGCCCGGCCTCGGCGCGGGCGGCGGCGATGCGGCCCTCGATCTCCTCGGCGCGGACGGTGTCGTCGAGGCCGCGGAGTTCGCCGATGACCTTGCGCAGGCGCTCGACCATCGGGTCGGTCGCGAAGTACGTGTTCACTTCGTCCAGTGAGGACAGTGTGAGGGTGCGGCGGGCGACGGCTTCGAGGATGCGGTCGGCGGAGGCCGCGAGCTGTTCGGCGCGGCGGGCGGCCTCGTCGAGGAGGTGCTGTTTGCGGGAGGAGAAGGCCTCGTAGACGTCGGTGCGCTTGTCGCCCAGCTGGGTCAGGAACTCGTCGAAGTCGGCGAAGCGGGTTTCGAGGTTCTCGATGGCGAGCAGGAGCCGGCCCAGCTGCTCGTCGCAGGCGGCGGGCGTGTCGGCGGCGCTGATCGCGGCGGTGACTGACTGGCCGAGGAGCGCGAACTCGGCGGCGAACTCCGCTTTGCCTTCGCCCACGGCGAGTTCGCGGCGGCGGGCGCCGAGCGCGGCGCGGGCGCGGTTGACGGCGGCGAGGACTTCGGAGACGCGTCCGAGGATCGCGGTGCGCACGACGGCGTCGCCGATGTCGAGGTTCGCGACGACCTCGGTGAGGGTTTCGAGGCCCTTCTGGCGGGCGTCGAGGTCCTCCAGGACCGGGTTCGCCTCGGCCACGGTCTCGATCGCCTCGGCTTTGCGTTCGAGGTCGGCGATCTGCTCGTGGTAGGCGGTGAAGGCGTCCTCGCGCTCCAGGAACGCGACGGCCCGACGCCCTGTGGTCGCAAGGGATTCGGCGACGTCGGCGGCGAGCACGTCGATGCCGGCGAGGTCGATGTAGCGGGTCTCGCGGAGCGTCACGAGGTGCCCGGAGGCGCCGCGCAGCTCGGTGAGGAGCCCGACCCATTCCTCTGCGCTCTTGGGGGTCTCGCCGCGGGCGCGGCGCAGGAGCTTGACCGTGTCGGTCTGGGCGAGTTCGAGGGCCTTCGTCGCTTCGGCGGTGAGCTCGGCGACCGTGGCGTACTCGTCGAGGACGGCCTCGGCGGTGTCGCGGACCTGGCGCAGGCTGGCGTCCAGGCCGTGGAGGCCCTCGTCGCCGAGCCAAGGGTAGTCGTCGAGGCAGCGGACGGCGGCGGCGATGAGCGCCTCGAAGACCGCCTGCGCGGGCTGCATCTCGCGGACCATGCGGGCCACCGAGAGCGCGTCGGAGACGGCGCGGACGGCCTCGGCGTTGCCGATGCGGTGGATCGGGGTGTCGCCGGATTCCGTTGCGGCGGCGTGCGCTTCGGAGCAGAACGGGGTGGCCCACACCTGCATCGGGTGGACGCGGGTGGCCTCGTCGCCGGTGCTGCGGAAGGCCACGAGGGTGCCGTCGTCGAAGACCGCGTAGCCGTGGACGCTCATCGGCGCCGCGACCTCCTTGCGGATCACGTTGTACGGCAGCAGGAGCGAGCGGCCCTCGGACTGGTCGTAGAAGACGTAGAGGACGTCTTCGCCGTTGGGCGAGCGGATGATCTTCTTGAAGCGCAGGCCGGCGCTGTCGTGGTCGAAGGTCTTGAGCTTGCCCTCGTTGAGGTAGTAGCCGCCGGGGAAGATGACGCCGTGGTCCTCGGGGAGGCGCCGGCAGGCGGCGCCGATCGCGTCGGCGCGCACCACGGTGGCGGTGCGGGTGTTGTAGACGAGGTGGCGGGCGACGGTCTCCTTGTACGGGAGGATCCGCAGGATGATCAGGGGTCCGATGCGGGCGTAGGCGATCTCGGCGTCGGCGAGGGACTGGAGGGGCTCGGCGACGGGCTCGGAGTAGACGCCCTCGCCGGAGTCGGTGTTGTCCTCGATCTTGACGGTGAGGTCGCCGTTGATGCACTCGACGAAGATCTCGTCCTCGATGGAGACGTGCGGGTGGCGGCCGGTGACGTGGTGCTCGCGGGTGGTCTGGGTCCACTCGAAGTCGTACGGCTCGGGCCAGACCGCATCGGCCTCGCCGCGCGCGTCGATGTAGGCGGCGGTGCCGTCAGGTTGGAGCTGCCAGCGCAGGACGCGCTGGTCGGCGAGCTGCTCACCGATCTTGAAGACGGCGAGGAGGCGGGTGTCGACCTCGCGGACCTGGAGGAGTTCGGCGGAGCGGTAGTACCGGTAGATCTCGGTGAAGTCGGTGGTGAACTTCGGGTCGTCGAGGACGTGGCCGGGTTCGGTGACCTCGGTGAACGCGAAATTGCCGTTGTCGCGTTCGAAGTCGTGCAGGGCGAAGACGTCGGCGACGCCGGTCTGGGACTTGAGTCCCATGTGGACGTTGTAGCCGAAGAGGAGGCGGTCCCCGACGCGGGCGATGTCGCGCGGGACGCAGTTGTTCGCGGTGCGGATGCGGGTGGTGCCCAGGAGGGTGAGCTCGGTGGACCCGAACGCGCCGGTGCGGGCGGCGTTGAGGGCCTCGGCCCGGTCGGCGAGCTCGGCGGCGTAGCCGGCGAGGCGGGAGGAGAGGACCTCGTACGTGCCGCCGTCGAGGCTCTGCGCGGCGGGGTCGGCGGGTGCGGCTGCGGCGGTCTTCTCTTCGGCCATGGGTTCCCCTGGGAGCGTTCGGGTCGGATGTCCCGCTCCGGTCCGCGGGTGCTGGTTCCAGACAGCACCCGCGAACCGGAGCGAACGGCTGATGTGCGGTGGGCGTGACGGGCCGGTCGGCCCCGGCGCCGCGGGGGCACCGCGGGCCCCTGGGGTGGCGGGGCCCGCGGTGCCCGGTCGCGGCTACCTGGCGATCTCCAGGGCGGGCTTCTCGGCGACGCCGAGTTCCCTCGCCTTGGCGAGCAGGCCGTTCAGGGCGCCTTCGTCGCCGCCGCCGTTGATGAGTTTCAGCAGCGCGGCGGAGACGGTGAGGTTCTTGACGTCCTCGGTGCCGATCCCGCCGAGGACGCCCTTGAGGTCCTCGGCGAACGACGTGGACCCGTTGCCCCACGCGGCGACCGCGGTCTGGGCGACCTCGGAGTGGGCGACGAAGCCGTCGACGGCCTTGCCGTAGCCGATGGCGCCGACGACCCGGTCGAAGAACTGGGTGTCGCCGCCGACCAGGGAGATGTCGGCCTTCGACAGCCCGGCCGCGATGACCCCGGCCTGCTGCTCGGCGATCGAGCGGCGGGCCTCGATCTCCATGGCGCGCAGCTCCTTCTCGGCTTCGAGGCGGAGGCGGTACTCCTCGTGCTCGCGGGAGGCGTTCGAGAGCGCGTCCATGGCGACGGCCTTCTCGGTGAGGCCCGCGGACTCGGCGAGCAGGCGCTCCTTGAGGGCGTTCGCGTCGGCGGTGCCCTTCGCGGCGGTCGCGGTCGCCTCGGCCTTGCCGATGGCGGCCTGGGCCTCGGCCTCGGCCTTGCCCTTCGCCTCGGCGGCCTTGGCCTCGGCGAGCCCGCCCTTCTCGATCGCGTCGGCCTCGGCCTCGCGGACCTGGACCTCGGCGAGGCCCGGGGCGGCCGCGATGGCCTGGTCCCCTTCGGCCTGGCGGATCTTCGCGCGGGCTTCGAGCTCGGCGGCCTGCTGGGCGGCCTCGGCCTCGGTGAGGCGCTGGCGGGCGAGGTGCTTGGAGGCGACCTCGGCGGCCTCGGCGCGCTTGATGTCCTTGACGAGGCTCTCCTGCGCCTCGGCCTCGGCGAGGATGATGACGCGCTGGCGCTCGCGCTCGGCCTCTTCGGTGGCGCGCAGGCGCTTGATGCCCTCTTCCTGCTCGGCGACGGTCTTCTCGACGGCGATGCGCTCGCGGATGACGTCGGCGATGTCGCGCTTCTGCGCTTCGAGCTCCTTGTTCGCGGCGATGCGGGCGAGTTCTTCCTCGCGTTCGCGGGCGACGACTTCGAGGACGCGGTCCTTCTCGATGCGCTCGGTCTCGACGGCGAGGACGCGCTCGCGGTTCTTCTCGGCGACGGCGATCTCGCGGAGGCGGTTCTCGTGCTGGATGCCCGTGGCCTCCTCGGTCTTGATGCGCGCGGTCTCGGACTTGAGGCGCTCCTCGGCCTGGACCTTCTGGACCTCGGCGGACTCGCGGGCGCGGAGGGTCTCGATCTCGCGCTGCTGGCGGATCTCGGCCTCGGTCTGGCGGCGTTCGAGTTCGAGGACGGCCTCGCGGGCCTCGACGTCCTGGCGCTTGATCTCCTTCTCCTCGTGGCGGCGGTGCTCGTTGGTGGTCACCGACTCCTTCGCCGTGAGCTCGGTGATCTTGCGGATGCCCTGCGCGTCGAGGATGTTCTTGGGGTCGAGCTGATCCATGGGGGTCTGCTCGAGGTAGTCGATCGCGGCGTCCTCAAGGGAGTAGCCGTTGAGGTCGGTGCCGATCACGTTGAGGATGCGGTCGCGGAACTCGTCGCGGTTGGTGTACAGGTCGGTGAAGTCGAGCTGCTTGCCGACGGTCTTGAGCGCCTCGGCGAACTTGGCGTTGAACAGCTCCTGGAGCGTTTCCTGGTCGGAGGCGCGCTTGGTGCCGATGGCGCCGGCGACGTTGAGCACGTCGTCGACCGTGGCGTTGACCCGCACGAAGAACGTGATGGAGATGTCGGCGCGGATGTTGTCCTGGCAGATCAGGCCGTCCTTGCCCGCGCGGTTGATCTCGATGGTCTTCACCGAGATGTCCATGTACTCGGCCCGGTGGATGATCGGGAGGACCAGCGCGGAGGTGAACGAGACCTTCCGGGTGCGGAGCTTGGTGACGACGAGCGCCTGGCCGGGGGCGACCTTCCGGTAGAGCCGGACGATCATGAGCAGCAGGCCCAGGAAGATGAGGGCGGCGACCACGAGCGTGATCAGGGTAGCCGAGTTGGAGGCGTCCATTCGGTGGTTCCTTACGAGACTTCGAGGGGGGTCGGAAGTTACGGGCGTGGCTTCACGATAGCCAAGGCCCGCCGGTCGCGGGGTCCGCGCGGGCGCCCGCGGCACGATCCCGGGACGGGCGAAGTCCTCAAAGGCCCCTTATACCCCGAGCATGTCCAAGTCCGGAGGAAGCGCGACCGGGACGACGAGGAACACCTGGTCGACCTGGTCGTAGTCGAAGACGACGACCTTGGAGTGGCGCGCGAAGAGGCTGTCGTCGATGCCCGCGGGCTCGTGCGCGGAGCGGCGGACGTTGATGAGGATCACCGCGCCCTCCTCGTCGATGACCTCGGCCTGACCGGAGTCGAGGGTGACGGTGCCGGTGCGGACGATGCACACCTTGCCGACGAGGTCGGCGTGGTTCGTGGCGGGCGCGTCGTCGAAGAGCCGCGCGAGCGGGCGCGTCAGGAGCTTCGCGCCGAGCATGCCGACGCCGAGGCCGGCGACGAGCACGGCGATGCCGGAGGCGGCGGCGGGGATGAACACGTCAGCGCTGCGCACCCACGTGGTGCCGAGGACGGTGACGATCCAGCCGAGGGTGATCCACAGGGACAGGACGACGGTGAAGGGGACCGCGCCGAACCCGAACGCGCCCCAGAAGCCGCCGGCCTCGATCTCGGGGTCGGGGCCGACGTCGACGACGTCCACGTCGAGGGCGCCCACGACGACGGCGAGCCAGTACAGGACCACGAGGACGAGCCCGAAGGAGAAGACGACCGGAGGGAAGGATAGGGCGATATCCAGGAACTCACTCATGGGGCACGGGTCCTTCTCGGCGAATCCGGGGGACGGCTCGCGGACGCCGCGGGGCGGCGCGCGGGTCGCGTCGACGGTTCTGCTGTGGGCCGTGCGCGCGGGGCGTTCCGCACGCGCGGGTATGGCGGGTCAGGGCACTCGCGGGTCAGCGAGATCGGGCTTGCTTCTAGGGTAATGCACGCGTCCCTCCGGGGGAAGGTTGCGCAAAGCGGACGTTCGCGCCCGCGCCACGGCGCGCCGTGGCGTCCCGCGATAAGGTGTGACCGGTTGTACAGTCGCCGTCCGGGCGCGCCCGGTGCGGTCCCGAACCCGCTTGAAGGGGAGGCCAGGTGCCCGGTTTCCAGACTGCGCTGGCGAACGCGGCCGCGGCCTGCGACACGGCCGCCGCCCGGGCCGCCCTCGCGGCCCAGCGGCTCGGCGACGCCGCCTTCCAGACCCCTGTGGACCCCGCGCTCCTGGCCGCGGAACGTCAGATATCCGACGCGGCCGCCGCCTCGGCCCAGCACCTGCGCACCGATCCCGAACTGCTCCAAGCGGGCCGCATCGTCCTGCACGAGGGCCGCTCGATCCCGCTGCTGGTCCCGTTCGGGTCCCGCGGGCACCTCGCGACCTCGGTCGACGCGCGCGTCGAGGGCGTCGCGGCCCTGGTGCGGACCGCGGTCCTGCACGCCGTGGCGACCCGCGAACCGAACGGGCTGCGCGTCGTCGGCATCGACACCGCGACCCTCGGCGCCTCGTTCGCGCCCCTGCGGCCCCTCGCCGACGCGGGCGTCATCGAAGCGGTCGCGACCGACGCGCGCGCCGCCGCCGATGCCGTCGCGCTCGCCGAATCCCAAGTGGCCGAGCACATCGCGGGCCGCCGCACCGACCGGCTCCTGCTCGTCGTCGCCTCCCTCGGCGACGCGCCGCGCACCCTCGTGGAGCGGATCGACGCGCTCGCGAGGTCCGGTCTCGCGCACGGGGTCACGGTCCTCGGCTGCGGCCTCCCGGACCTCCCGCAGGCCGCCGTCATGCACGCCGTCGGGGACCATGTCGAGGTCGCGAACCCGCCCGCGGCGCCGTTCGGGCGCGGCGACCGCCTGGCCGCGCCGGTCGCCTGGCCCGAGGCCCCCGACCCGTCGTTTCTGGCGGGCGAGGCCCTGCGGCTCGCCGAGCGCGCCAGGGCCGCCGCGACCCTCACGTTCGCCGACCTCATCCCGGCGACCCCCGAGGCCGGCGACCCGGCCCGGGGCCTGGAAGTCCTCATCGGGCGCGACGCGGCCGGGGAGGTGCGGCTGCGGTTCGACGACGCGACCCCGCACTGGCTCGTCGGCGGACGCACCGGCGGCGGCAAGACCGTGTTCCTCCTCGACGTCCTGTACGGGCTCGCGTCCCGCTACGCCCCTTCGGATCTGGCGCTGTTCCTCCTCGACTTCAAAGAGGGCGTGTCGTTCACCGAGTTCATCCCGACCGAGCGCGACCCGAGCTTCATCCCGCACGCGCGGGCCGTCGGCGTCGAGTCCGACCGCGAGTACGGCCTCGCGGTCCTCAAGACCCTCAACGAGGAGATGACGCGGCGCTCGAACGTCATGAAGCGCTACGGCACCAACTCGTTCGCGGGGCTGCGCCAGCACGAGGCGTACCCGCGGATCGTGTGCGTCGCCGACGAGTTCCAGGTGCTCCTGGCCGGGAACGACCGGGTCGCCTCCGAAGCGGTGGCGCTGCTGGAGAACCTGGCGCGCAAGGGCCGCTCGTACGGCGTCCACCTCGTGCTCGCCTCGCAGACGATCTCCGGCATCGAGGCGCTGTGGGCGAAGAAGGACTCGATCTTCGGGCAGTTCCCGATGCGCATCGCCCTGCCCGGCGCGCGCACCGTCCTGGAGCCCAACAACGATGCGGCCGCGCGGATCTCGCTCGGGCAGGTCGTCGTCAACCCCGAGGGCGGCACCGCCGGGGCCGACCGGATCGCCCGCTTCCCCGACACCGACGCCGAGGTCATGCTGCGGCTGCGCGAGCAGCTCGGGCGGGCCCACGCCGGGGTCGGCGCGCCCCGCGTCTTCTACGGCTACCGGCCCGTCCACCTCGCCGACGCCCTTCCGGGGGAACGGAAACCGGGACGCGCGCTCCTGGGCCGCGAGGTCTCACTCCACCTCGCCGCCGCCGGCGTCGACCTCGACCGCCGGCCCGGCCGCAGCCTCGCGATCCTCGGCTCCGACCCCGTCGGCGGCGAAGCCCTCGAAGCCGCAGTGGAAACCTTGGCGGGCAACGGGACCCAGGTGTGGGGCGTCGACTTCACCGGCCACGCCGACCTGCGGCGCACCGCCGCGCAGGTCGCCCCTGACGCGTTCGCGGCGACGCTCGCCGAGATCCCCGACGGCACCGTCCTCGCCGCCTGGGGCCTCGACGCCGCCGCCCTGGACGCCAAGGGGCAGAAGGCCCTCCGCGACCTCCTGCGGACCGGCCCGGCCCGCGGCGTCCACCTCCTCGGCTGGTGGCGCAACCTCCGCCGCTTCACCGACGACATCGGCGGCAGCGCCGGACGCGAGGACGTCGCCTGCGCGCTCGTCCTCAACCTCCCCGGCTCGGAGATCATGGGCCACTTCGGACCCCAGTTCCAGCACTGGGCGCCCCGGCCCGGGCGGGCGCTCCTGGTCGACCGGCACGCCGACACCGCGGGCGGGCGCCTCGTCGTCCCGTTCTCGCGCCCCGAAGGCCACGCGCCCGGCCCGCAGCGCAGCGGCGAAGGCTCGATCGAGAGGACCCGCCAGTGAGCGCCTTCGACGACTACCTCGCGCAGCTGCGGCGCCTCGACGAGGCCCGCCGCACCGCCGACGAGGCCGCCGCCCGGACCGCCACGGTCGCTGAGACCCTCGGGCAGCGCACGCAGCGGCTCGCCGAGCAGGCCGCCTCCCAGCGGGCCGCCGTCGACGAACTCGCCCGAACCGCCCGCACCGCGCCCCCGCAGCGCAGCGCCGCACCCGCACCTCTGGGCGACCCGAACGCCGAACTCGCCGCCGCCGAACAGGACCTCCATACGGCCGCAACCGAACTCGACGACGCCAAGTACCTCGCCCACCGGGCCCCGTGGCTGCCTCGGTGGCGCGCCGACGAGCGCAACGGGCTGGTCTACGGGGTGTTCGCGCTCGCGTGCGTCGTCGTGCAGCTCTTCGTGCTCCGCACCGTGCGCGCCGACGACCTCACCGGCGCGATCGTCCTCGGCGCGATCCTCATCGCCGCACCGCTGGCGGCGTTCTGCCTGGGCTGGTTGACGATCGGCGTCGCCTCGCGCCCGCGCATCGGCGACGAGCACGCGAAACTGGAGCGGAACTTCCGCCTCGGCCTCGTCCTGTGCGGCTCGACCCTGGTGGTCGCGTGCCTCGGGTTCTTCAGCTAGAGCGGCGGCGCTTGATCAGATAGACCAGCCCGACGACCGGCAGGACCAGCGGGACGTACCCGTACCCGGAACCGAAGTGGGACCAGACCGACGGCTCGGGGAACCAGCCGGGGTCCGCGAAGCTCAACGCGCCCACGGCGAGCACGCCGACCAGTTCGATCCCGACCGCCGCGAGCGCGGTGCGGGCCGCGCCGCGGATGATCGCGACCGCCGCGACCAGGTAGATCGCGGCGGCGACGGCGCTCAGCGTGAAGCTCACCGGCGCGTCACCGAACTTGGTCGCGACCTGGTAGCCAGCGCGGGCGCCCGCCGAGACCGCGAACACGACGTAGACGAGCACGATGAGGCGGCCGAAGCCGTCCGCGAGCGACCGCGGGGCCCGCGCCTGGGGTTCAGCCGACATGGATCTGGAACTCCCAAATCTGGTGGATGCGCAGCAGCAGCGCCGCGACGACGACACCGGAGGCCGCCACGGTGCCGATGCCCCAGCGGCTGCGGTCGATCGAACCCCAGAAGGCCGCCGCGACCGGCACCAGCAGGGCCGTGACCAGATACGAGAAGAACAGCGCCTTGCCGCCGCCGGCCTCGCCCGGCACCATCGCGATCCCGACGACCAGCTGCGCGAGCAGCACGGCTTCGAGGACGCCGACGCCCACGAAGTGGCGCCGCCCCACCCGCTGCGAGCGGGCGGTCTCGACGAAGAACCAGGCGCTCATCGCCAGCGCCGCGGCCTGGGCGGCCAGGTAGAGCCATTCGATCACGCACCCGACGCTAATACAGGCCCGCGGCGGCGGGTCCGGGCGGCCGCCGCGCCGTGATCCGGATCGGGCACCGCTAATCTCAGTGGACCCTCGAATCCCTCGACCACCACGCTCCGGAGAACTCCATGCGCTTCGTCAAGTCGGCCGGCATCGCCCTGGGCCTGTTCCTGTGGGTCGCCGTGCCCCTCACCGTGGTCGTCTGGTGCGTCTCCTACCTGTTCTGGGGCGAGTACCGGACCGCGACGGTCGAACCGAACCCGGACGAGCCGTTCTGCGTGGGCACCTGGTGCACCGACGGGAACTGGATGCGGTCGGGCGCGACCGTGGACCAGGGCTCGGGCCCGGAGCCGATCACGATCCTCGGCGACTACGAGGCCGGCATGGAGCCGGACGTCCTGGTCGGGCCCCTGCCCGGGCTCGGCCTGCCGTCCCGGTTCGAGGCGCTGCTCCCGCTGATCCTCGTCTTCCCGGCGCTCGCGAGCGGCGTGGGCGTGAACCTCGCGATCCTGAGCAGCGTCCGGAGCCGGTAGCCGCGCGCTTCAGAACCTCGGCGCCGTCACTCCCCGCGGCTAGACTTCGCTGCATGGCAGACCTCACCCACGTGGACTCCCACGGCAGCGCCCGGATGGTCGACGTGTCCGGCAAGGACGTGTCGCAGCGTTCGGCCCTGGCGACCGGCCGCCTCGTCACCACGCCCGAGGTGGTCGCGGCGCTGCGGGAGAACTCCCTGGCCAAGGGCGACGCGCTCGCGACCGCGCGGATCGCGGGGATCATGGCCGCGAAGCGCACCCCGGACCTGGTGCCGCTGTGCCACCCGATCGCGATCAGCGGGGTGAAGGTCGAGTTGACGGTGACCGACGAGGGCGTGGACATCGCCGCGCGCGTCAAGACCGCCGACCGCACCGGCGTCGAGATGGAGGCCCTGACTGCCGTGTCGGTCGCGGGCCTCACGTTGGTGGACATGGTCAAAGCGGTCGACCCGGCCGCGGTCATCACCGACATCAAGGTGGAAGAGAAGCTCGGGGGGAAGACCGGCGCATGGCACAGGTGAAAGTGACCGTGGTGGTCGCCTCGAACCGGGCGGCCGACGGGGTGTACGAGGACGAGTCGGGGCCGATCCTCGTGGAGGGCTTCCGCGCCGGCGGCTTCGACGTGACCGGCCCGGTCGTCGTCCACGACGGCGCCGAGGTCGGCCGGGCGCTCCGGCAGGCCGTCGCCGACGGCGCCGACCTGGTGGTCACCTCCGGCGGGACCGGCCTGACCACGCTCGACCTGACCCCGGAGGAGACCAGTTCGGTCGTGGACTTCGAGGTCCCCGGGATCGCCGAGGCGATCCGCGCGGTCGGCCTCGCGAAGACCCCGCACGCGGCCCTGTCGCGCGGCATCGCCGGCGTCGCCTCCCGGACCCTGATCGTGAACCTCGCCGGGTCGAGGGGCGCCGCGAAGGACGGGCTGACCGTGCTGACGGCGAAGTTCGTGAAGCACGCGGTCGCCCAGCTGCACGACGGCGACCATGAGAGGAACGCATGACCGACCCCATCACCTGGACGCAGGCCCGCGAGACCGCTTGGGCCGCAGGCTACGACGCGAAACCGGCCCCCGCCGAGCTGGCGTTCGACGAGGCCGCCGGGTCGGCGCTGGCCGCGCCGCTCGTGGCCGTGTCGGACCTGCCCGCGTTCCCGACCTCCGCCGTGGACGGCTGGGCGATCGCCGGGCCGGCCCCGTGGCGGATCGCCGGCGAAGTGCTCGCCGGGCAGATCCCCGAGAAGCTCGGTTCCGGTGCGGCCGTGAAGATCGCGACCGGCGCGCAAGTGCCCGAAGGCACCGACGGCATCATCCGGTTGGAGCACAGCGCGGTCGAGGACGGGTTCGTCGACGGCCCGCACGCGCCCGAGTGGCGCGAGGCCGGCGAGGAGGCCCGGCGCGGCGAGGAGCTGCTGCCCGCGGGCACGCCCGTCACCCCGCCGGTGATCGGCCTGGCCGCGGCCGCCGGGCACCTGACGCTGCCCGCGCACGGGAGGCCGCGCGCCCGCGTCGTCGTCTTCGGCGACGAGCTGCTGACCAGCGGCGTCTCCGGGAAGGGCCGGATCCGCGACGCGCTCGGCCCGATGGTCCCCCACCTGCTCACGGCCGCGGGCGCCGACGCCGGGCCGAGCCTCGGCCCGGTCGAGGACACGCTCGAAGCGCACGTCGCGGCCCTGCGCGAGGGACTCGCCGACGCCGACCTGGTGTGCACCACCGGCGGCACCATGGTCGGCCCGGTCGACCACCTGCACGCCGCGCTCGCCGAGATCGGCGCCGAGTACGTGCTCAACACCGTCGCCGTGCGCCCGGGGTTCCCGATGCTGCTGGCGCGCACCGCGGACGGGAAGTTCATCGCCGGGCTCCCCGGCAATCCGCAGTCGGCCGTGATCGCGGTCGTCACCATCGTCGCGCCGCTCCTGGCGGGCCTGCGCGGCCTGCCGCTGCCGCCGCTGCGCACGGTCGAGCTCGCCGAGGACGTGCCGGGCCGCGGCTCGTTCACGCACCTCGCGCTGGTCGACCCGGCCGGGCGGCGCCTGGCCCACCACGGTTCGGCGATGCTCCGCGGCCTCGCGGGCGCCGCCGGGTTCGCCGTGGTCCCTCCTGACGACGCGGCCTCAGCCGGGCGCGTCGTCGACCTCGCGACCGTTCCGGGGGTTTGGCAGTGAGCAACGTGATCAGGACCGAAGTCGTCGACGCCCCGCTCGACGTCCAGGAGCATGAACGGGCGGTCGCCGCCGCCGAAGCGGGCGCGGTCGTCTCGTTCGCGGGCGTGGTCCGCAACCACGACCACGGCCGCGGGGTCCTCTCGCTGTCCTACGAGGGCCACCCGTCCGCGGACGAGGAGCTGCGGCGGATCGCCGAGGAGATCGCGGCGCGGCCCGGGGTGCGCGGCGTCGTCGTCTCGCACCGGGTCGGCGACCTCGCGATCGGCGACCCGGCGCTGGTGGGGGCCGTCGCGGCCGAGCACCGCAAGGAGGCGTTCGACGCCTGCGCCGACCTGGTCGACGAGGTGAAGGCCCGCCTGCCGATCTGGAAGCACCAGTACTTCGACGATGGCACGGACGAATGGGTGAACTGTCCCTGAGGACCCGGCGGCACAGCGGAGTGAGTGAACTGCCCCTGAGTCAGCTCTCGGTGGTGCCGGCGTCGTTCTTTCTGCGGCCCAAGGTCTTCACCAGGACCACGCCGCCGACGACGATGATGAGCAGGCCGAGCAGGATCGCCGCGAGCGCGGCGCCGGCGTTCGAGTCCTCTTCGGCCGCTGCCGCGGTGGTCGCCTCCTCGGACGACGACTCGGGGGCCGCCGAGGTCTGGGCGGCGCTCTCGGTCGCGTCGGTCGTCGGCTTCGAGCCGGGCGCGTAGAGCCCCTCGGGGATCGACTCGACGGTGAATTCGAGGGAGTCGTCGATGCGGTGCCCGTCCTCGGAGATCACCCGGAACGCGACCATATAGGTCCCGGGGGTCGTGTACAGCATCGGCTGGGTGAACGTGTCGCCGTCGTACGCCGGGTCGGCCACGTCGATGACCGCACCGGCCGGGTCGGTCACCGCGATCTCGGTGGAGGGCCCGTCGAGGTTCTCCGAGAACGTCGCCGACACCTCGGCGGGCGCCTCCGCGAGGACGGCGCCGTCCTCGGGGTCGGTGCCCGTGAGCGCGGCGTGCGCGGAGGCGGGGGCGGCGGTCACCAGGGACCAGCCCAGCGACATCGCCCCGCCGGCCAGGGCGGCCAGCGCGAGCGCGATGCCGCCTTTGATTCGGGTCGTCTGCATTTCGCCATAGTGCCACGGCCGGACCGGTTCCCCAGTGGGGGAATCGTCACACCGCCTACCAGGGGACGAGACGCGATCACACACCGTCACCGGGTTGCGCGAAAAAGGCCCGGTTGGCGGA
The DNA here is from genome assembly GCF_003265355.1 of Glycomyces dulcitolivorans. GTDB lineage: Bacteria > Actinomycetota > Actinomycetes > Mycobacteriales > Micromonosporaceae > Glycomyces > Glycomyces dulcitolivorans. The sequence goes on from NZ_QFRW01000327.1 coordinate 46,606, forward strand.
GATAGTACCGCTCACCCTCGTGTTGACGATCGCCGGAAGTTGTGGTGTGCTTACGTCCATGGTTGAACCGATCCGATGGGGAATCCTGGCGACCGGCGGAATCGCATCGACCTTTGTGGAAGATCTTGCCCTCCTCGACGATTGCCGCGTCACCGCTGTGGCCTCTCGATCGGCGGAGCGCGCCGCCGCGTTCGCCAAGAAGTACGACATCCCTCACGCCTTGGACTCCGTCCAGGCGCTCGCGGCGAGCGACGAGGTGGACATCGTCTACGTCGCGACCCCGCACTCCCATCACTATCTGCCGACGCTCCGGCTGCTGGAGGCCGGCAAGCACGTGCTGTGCGAGAAGGCGTTCGCGTACAACGCCGCACAGGCCAGGACGATGTTCGACGTCGCCCGCGAGCACCAGCGGTTCCTCATGGAGGCCATGTGGACCCGCTGCAACCCGGCGATCCGGGAGATGCGGCGGGCCATCAAGGAGGGCATGATCGGCGAGGTCGTGTCCGTCAACGGGAACTTCTCGTTCGGCGGCGGCGACCTGCCGCCCTCGCACCGGCTGCGCAATCCCGAGCTCGCCGGCGGCGCCCTGCTCGACCTGGGCGTGTACCCGGTGACGCTGGCGCACCTGGCGCTGGGCGTCCCCGAGTCGGTGTCGGCCGTCGCCGTCATGGACGAGGTGACCGGCGTCGACGCGCAGACCGCGATCACCCTGAAGTACCCCAAGGCGGTCGCGCAGCTGTCGTGCTCCTACCGCGGCGGGCCCGGGAACGAGGTCGTCATCGCGGGGACCGAGGGCCGGATCGAGCTGCGGGACTACGCGTACCGGCCGAGCGGGTACACGCTGGTCCGGTACGACGGGCCGTCCCGGGAGTTCGAGGCGCCGTACGTCGGCCACGGCTACGTCCACGAGGCGCTCGAAGTGCACCGCGCACTGCGGCAGGGCCGGCTGGAGTCGACCCTGGTGCCGCCGCAGTCCACCATCGAGGTCATGGAGATCCTCGACGAGGTGCGGGCCCAGATCGGGCTCCGCTACCCCGGCGAGACCCACCCGAAGCAGTCTTGACATCCTCCTCGCGCCCTAAAGGGACGAGGATTCCCGGCTCGGGCACCGTTGACACGGCACCGCTACGGACGGGTTCCTCATTCTGTCCCATGCGGGGGTTGCGGAGTCTGCCAGGTGTCCCTGGTCTGACGTCTCCTCCAGAGGCGTTTACCGTGTCCGAGTGCCCCTCGGCCACCATACGTTTACCTTCACGGCGAATATTGATCTCCGCGTTCGCATCCCGGTCATGGATCGCGCCGCACCCGCAGGCCCACTCCCGGGCCTTCAAGCCCTCCAAGCCCTTCGGTCCGGTGAGCGCCCCGCACGCTGAGCACAACCGGGTGGACGGGAAGAACCGGTCGACCTTGACGAACGTCCGGCCCGAACGTGCGGCCTTAGATTCGAGCCGGGCAAGGAACATGCCGAACGACGCGTCATGAATCGACTTCGCCGCCCGCCCCCGAGCCAGGCCCTTGACACACAAGTCTTCGACATAGAGAGCTTGGTTCTCGCCCACCAACATCTTCACCCGCTTGTCGACCCAATCGGACCGGGTGTCTTTGATCTTCTCGTGGACCTTCGCGACCCGAACCCGGGCCTTGGCCCGGTTCGCCGAGCCCTTCGTCTTGCGGGCCAGCACCCGCTGCGCCTTCCCAAGCTTCCGTTCGAGCTTGCGGAAGAATTTCGGTGACTCGATCACCCTGCCCCCGCGCAGGACCGCGAAATCCTTGAGCCCGAGATCGATCCCGGTCTCAGCGTCCGGATCGGTGAGCGGTTCGAGCAGGTTCGCGCCATCCTCGACGGCTACGACGAAACTTGCGTAGTACTTCCCCGTTGGCGTCTTGACGACCGTGACCGAGCTGGACTCGGAAGGCATTGCCCGAGACCAGGCCACCTTCACGTCCCCGATCTTCGGCAACCGCAGGCGCCCGTTCCCGAGCACCTTGAACCGGGCGTTGCGGGTGAACCGGATCGTCTGCGTGTTCGACCGCCGCTTGAACCGCGGCGGGCCCACCCGAGCCCCGGCTCGCTTCCCCTTGACCGAAGCGAAAAAGTTCTGGAACGCCCGGTCGGCATCCGCCAAAGCCTGCTGGAGCACCACGGCCGACACCTCGGCGAGCCACGACCGTTCAGGAGTGCGTTTCGCCTCGGTGATCAACTGCTTCGACAGGACCGCCGTGGTCGGGTACGGCAGACCATCGGCGTGTGCGTGCTTCCTCGCAGCCACCGCGTCGTTGTAGACGACCCGGGCCGACCCGAACGCCCGCGCGAGCGAAACCCGCTGTGGCGCTGTCGGATACACCCGGTACCGATAACGAAGTAGCACCCCTCAAACCTAAACCAAGGGTACGACAATTCAGTGGATCTCTGCTCACCCCAGCCCCGTTCCGCGGGACTGCGAGCAGGCAATCGCCCGGATTCACCTCCGCCATAAATGACGGAGCCCTCTCCGGAAAACCGGTAGCGCGGTGCGCGGGCTCCCCCGCGCACCGGCCTGCTAGTACTCGATCGCCTTCTGCGCCTCGGCGCGCTTCGCGGCGATGGCGGCGTGCTTCTCGCGCAGCCAGGCGACGCGCGCTTCGGCGTTCTCGATCGCGGTGTCCTCGGCCTGCTCGACGAGGACGCCGCGGCTGGCGGCCTCCTCGCGGAAGATCTGGTCGAGGTTCGGCAGCAGCGCCATGACGGGGCCGGTGAAGAACCCGGTCGCGGCCTCCTTGGTGAAGATCCAGCCCTTGTACTCGATCTCGCAGACGACCTGGCGGCGCCCGGCCTCGGGGTCGCGGATGGCGAGGTCGGCGACCATGGCCCACAGGGTGAAGATCGCGGAGGTGGCCTTCTCGGAGACCCAGCCGCGGCCGGGAACGGGCGGCAGGAGGTTCTCGATCGTCTCGGTGAACGTGTCGGTCGACAGCTTCTGGAGGATGCCGTCGAGCGACCGGGTCCGGATGGCCTTCACCTTGTGCCACTTGGCGGTGCCGCCGTCGAAGCCGACCTCTTTGGGGCCGATGTCGATGGTCCCGAAGTTGTCGAGCAGGCCCAGGAGCATCCCGGTGCCGGTGGGGGGCTTGTTCCCGGCGGTGATGAGCTTCGCGAGGCTCCACTGCCAGTCCTCCTGGACGGGCCGGGCCGGCAGCGGGAGGCGGGCGAGCAGCTCCTCGAAGTCGCCTTCCTTGAACGCGGACTTCGTGTTCACGGCGAGGTCCTTGGCGGCGTCGCGCTTCTGCACGGCGTAGCCGGTGGCGGCGTCCACCTTGCCCTTGGCGAAGCCCGTCGCGGCGTCGCGCTTCTCGCGGGCGCTCTCGACGCCGACGTCGACTACCATCTTCCCGGCGTCCTGCGCGCGCTGCTTCATCTGCTCAAGGCGGTCTTTCATTCCCATGCGAGCAAGATACCGGTTTACGGCAACCGGGAGGTGACGCTGCGGCGGGGCCCCGGAGGGCCCCGTCCTAGCGGTCGAGGTTGTCGCGGGCCTTGTCGCGCAGGCTTTCGGGCATGTCGCGGTTGACCATGCCCATGACGTCGATCTTGTCGCCGACGAGGGACTGCGCCATCTGGGCCATCTTGAGCGCGTGGGTCGCGCTGGCCTCCTGGATGAGCGCCATGATGGTGGGCGACAGGGACTGTCGCATGCGCATCGCGTACTCGTCGATGCCGATCTCGGCGACCTTGCCCTCGGCGTCGAGCTTGACGCGGATGCGGCCGTCCTCGGAAAAGACCTCGACGGCGTCGGCGCCGAGCTGCTCGCTGAGGTCGTTGAACTTGGCGAGCATCGCCTCGGCCTCGGCCTGCATCTGCTCCAGGCGGCGCATCATCGACTCGGGGTCGGTCGGGCGTTCGCGGTCGCTCATCGGGGCTCCTCCGGGTCGATGGGGGCCAGACCCGAGCCGCCGATGTCGTCGGGGGACAGGGCGGTGCCCATGATGGCGCTGACTCGCTGGGCGAGGTCGGCCTGCGTCCTGCGGTCGGCGGCGCGGATGGTCTCGACGATGAGCTCGCCGAGCTCGACGCCGGACATCTGGTACACGCTCATGCGCAGGTCCAGCTCCTTGACGTTCCCGGCCGCGCCGGTCACCACGCGGACCGCGCCGTCCTCGCTGACCGCCTCGCCTTCGAGCTCGACGGCGAGGCGCTCGATGTCCTTGGCCTTGCGGCGCATGTCCTCGGCCGGATCCTCCGGCATACCGCTCTCCTCCCGGGCAGGCGCGGCCTCGGGTTCGGCCGCGGTGATCCACACGATGCTAACGGCCACCTGCTCGCCTGCGTTGCGGGTGTGAACAGGTTCGCCGGTGGCGCGGTTTGGGGTGCTTCGTTATATTGACACGAGTCCGTGCCCGCCCCAAGCGTCAGAGGTGCCCCATGAGTGAACCGGTCGGCGTCACGCCCGCCCAGCTGGAGACCGCCGAGCAGCAGCTCAGGGGCCAGCTGCCCGCCGCCCAGCAGCTCAAGGGCAAGGCGGACGAGGAGGGCCTCGACATGATGGCGTGGGGCGTCCCCGGCCTGTTCTTCTCCCCCGGCTACTACCAGATGCTCGGCGAGCTGCGCGAGATGTTCGAGATGCTCGCCCTGGGCCTGGAGGGCCATGCGGGGCGCCTCAAGGAGTGCCGCGAGTCCTGGCAGAACATCGACATGGCGACCGCGCAGGAGTTCGCGAAGTACGCGCCGGAGGGCCTGGGGTCCTCGATCAACTGGGGCGGCTCGACGTTCACCGACGGCAACGGGAACTTCCAGATGTTCGAGACCGCCGAGTCGAAGAAGCAGTCGTACGCGAAGCCGATCTTCGGGGTCATGGACACGGCCGAGAAGATCCAGAAGGTCGGGCGCGCCGACAACGCCGGGGAGCTCATCGGGGCCGTCTCGGATGTCTCGAACTCCTTGCTGGGCACCATGAACGACGTCGCGCAGATGGTCACCGACCCGCTCATGTTCCTGTTCTCGGCCGGGCTCGACTTCCTCATCTCGCTCATCCAGCCCATCGACGACCTGGTCGGCATGGTCACCGGCAACGGCGAGCGGATGAACGCCGAGATCCAGCGGTGGGACCCGATCAAGGACGCGCTGCCGCCGATCGGCGAGGCCGTCGCGAAGGTCCCCGAGGAGATGCTCACCGAGTGGGCCGGGCAGGACGGCGACGCCGCCCGCGACAAGATCGCCCAGTTCGCCGAGGCCGTCATCGACGTCGGCGACAAGATCCAGGTCATGCAGGGCCTTCTCCAGGTCACCGAGCTCATCGCGACCCTCATCCGCAAGACCCTCCTGGACATCGCCGGGAAGTGGTGCAGCCAGCAGATCATCACGTGGGCCGCGGCCGGGCCGCTGTCGGCCGTGACCTTCGGCGGCGCGGCCGTCGCCGCGATGATCAACTCGATCCGCTCCGCGATCCAGTCGATCGTCATGGCGCTCAAGCGGTACAAGACCGCCGTCGACGCGTTCCTCCAGGCCAACACCATCCTCGGCCGGGTCGTCGAGACCCTCGGCAAGGCCGCCTCCCCGCTCGCGGAGGCCGGCATCAAGTTCGTCGGCGCGACCGGCAACATGGCCGGCGCGGGCGGGCCCTCGGACTCCTCGATCGTCGACGGGCTCAACGGCTGATGGCCCCCGGGCCCGGTTTCGGCGCCCCGCCGGAGGCCTACCGCGACCGCGACGGCCGCCGCTGCGAGGCGCCCGAGGCGCCCCGGCTGCGCTTCGACACCGTCGCGGACTACCGCGCGGGCCGCTCCGCGACGCTCGATCCGGGCGCGGGATCGGGCCTGCTCGACGTCCTCGTCTGCACCGCAACGACCTTCGACCGCACCGGCGTGCTCCTCTTGGACGGCGCCCCGGTCGCCGCGGGCGACGGCCGCTACCAGTTCGAAGTCGCGCCGGGCCGCCACCGCCTCGACGTCCAGGGCGCCGATGCCGCCAGCGCCGCCTTCGACGTCGCTGCGGGCGAACGGGTCCACTTCACGACCGGCCAGGGTGTGGCCGTGCGCCACCAGGTCGACTACCGCACCCAGCTGTACCGCGTCCGCGACGCCGCCGACCTCCTGCCGGTCCTCGGTGGTCGCGCGGCGAACGCTTCAGGGGCTGGCTGCCTCCTCGCGGTCGTGGGGGCGCTCGCGCTCCTGACCGCGGTCATCGCCTCCGCGGTCGGCGCCGCCGCCGTCGCGGGCCCGGCCGGCATCGCCGCCTTCGTGCTGCTCGGCGGCGGCGGGCTCATGGGATTCCTCGCGACCCGGTCGCTTCACAAGCGCGCCAAGGGCAACCGCCTTGACGCGTCCCAGGCTGAGGCGGGCGCGACCGCGTACCCGTCCCCGGAAGACGCCCGCGGCAAGGCGACCGGCGGCCCGCTGCTGGTCTTCGACCTGTTCCTGTACCGCGCCACCCGCGGCCCCGACGGGTCGATCGCCTACGCGGGCACTGGAGACGCGCTCGCCCTCGCCCACGCCGGGACCCTGCGTACCTGGATCGACGACGCGGAGGTCCCCTGCGACTGGGCCGCCTGGCACTACCCGCTCTCCCCTGGCCCGCACCGCTTCCGGGTCGACTACGCGGGCGAGGCCTCGACCGAGTTCACTTTGGACGTCCCCGGCGTCGGCGACGCCGCGGTGGTCCACGTCCCGGTCCGCGTCTTCCGCATCTGGGACCCGGTTTCAGAGTCCTTCGAAGCCCTGCCCGCCGAGATCGCCCACCGCATCACCAAGCGCGCCAAGACGATCGTGGGCCGCACGTACCAGAACAACGCGAACCCCGACGACTGGGTGCCGCCGCGGATCTGGCCGGGGAACGCCTGACCTACTGGTGGCGGCGGCGGAAGTCGATGCCGGAGCCGTCGGCGAACCTGATTCGCTTGTAGAGCCCGGCGGGCTTGCGGCGGCGCAGGATCCTGGTGCGGCGCACGCGGTCGACCTCGCCTTCATAGGTGTAGGCGGTGTCGCGGACCTCGGCGACCGTGTCGAGCGGGACGGGGCCCGTGAACTCGTTCTCCGGTCCCGAACCGCTCCAGAACTTGGCGCTCACGCGGCCCCGGGGGGCGACGAACGCGACGCGGCGGTTCGTGAAAACCCACCAGCCGCGGCGGCGAATCCCCGGAGTGACCAGGCGCCCGGCGAAGGACTCGCGGCCCTTGCCGTGCAAGACGATCGAGGGCCCCTTGGTGCGCGTGCTGCCGCTCTCACCGCCGCCTCCGCCGAGACCGTCGGCGAGGAACAAGAGCACGATCAGCACGACGACGGACCCGACGATCCACAGCAGCGTCAACCCGACGATCTTCACGGCCCGCTTGCCGAGCGAAGGCCACGGCGGCTTCGGGATGCCCTCCAGGGCGGGCAGCCGCCACACCGGGGTCGCCTCGATGAGGCGCTCCTCGGGTTCGAGCCAGCCCGCCCCGAGGAGGCGCTGGGCGTCGCGGGTGAGGTCGACCGCCGGGTCCTTCGCCATGCGTCAGCGCTCGAATTCCTGGAGGATGCGGTTGAGTTCGGCCGCGGCCTGGTCGTCGGCGGACTGGTAGTCGGCCGCGGTGCCGCGCAGCTGGACCGCGGAGCCGCCGAGCGCGTCCTCGATCGCGATGATCGCCTCGGCGAGGCCCTCCGTGTTCTCCTTGTAGGCGTCCTCGAACCCGAACGCGCCGGTGAGGCCCCAGGTCATCTGCGTGACCGAGGCGTCCTGCGCGACGTTCTGGATCGACCCGGCGTTCGTCGCGAGGCCGTCGAAGCTGCCCGCCGTGGTCTCCAGCGACGCGAGGTCGACCTCCGTCCGGCCGGCGCCGCCCGAGCTCCCGTTCCAGCCGGCGTGCATCACCGCGCTCTTCGCGGTGTTCTGGGCGGTGCCGCGTCCCTGGAGGAGGCCGAGGCCGGCCTTGACGCCGACGTTCTTGAGGACGCCGAGCCACAGGCCCTTCCCGGCGAGCTCGAAGCCGTTGGCGGGGTTGATGCCGCGGAACGGGTTCTTGCCGAGGAACTTCAGCATGACCGTGGCGAGCTTCGAGAACACCTTGACGCTCTTCTGCACCCACTGCATGGCCCGCATGAACATCGCGTAGCCCTTGGCGACGGCGCCGAGGATGAACGTCGCCACCGACGCCCCGAACGACCAGGCGCTGTTCGCCAGCGCGATCAGGCCGCGCGTCACCAGCCACGACAGGAGTTCGGCGACGATCGAGCGGATGCACCCTTCGATCGCCTCGGACAGGGCCTGCGCCCAGCCGAGCATCGTCTGGACGCTCACGGCCTCCTTCGAGCAGGCCATGATCGCGGCCTCGATGGCGTTGAGCTGGTTGTACCCCGCCTCGGCGGCCTCCCCGGACCAGCCGGTGAGGTTCGACCGGACGGCGCTGCCCGTCTCGTCGCTGAGCGCGCCGAGCGCGTCCCCGACCTGGCCCCAGACCTCGCCCTGGCGGGCCATCTCGTCCTTGTCCCCGGCGACCTGGTCCATCAGGTCCTGGAGCGGCTCGATGAGCTCGATGAGGAACCCGAGGCCCGCGTTGACGAGCGCGTAGATGGGGTCGCGGACGGCGAGCAGGCCCTGCATGGCGATCCCGGCGATGTCGCCGGGGATGCCCGCGGCCGAGGACAGGCGGTCGTCGCCCGCGATGGTGCCGTAGATGTTCTCGGCGAGGCTGGTCGCGGAACCGACGACCGGGGTGGAGTTGACGGCGCGCCTGAAGTCCCCGGGCGCTTCGGGGGTCCCGTACTGGGTGATGTCAGAGCCGTGTTGATCCGACATGCGAACTCCTCTGGACATGGTGGGCTGAGGGGCGCGCGCGAGCGGGGCGGCCGCGGCGCCGTCGTTCCAAGCTATCGCACGCACGCCATGGGGGGACTGAGGCGATTGCGCCGACAGTTGGCGCGTTGTCGCTGAACTGGAAAACCGGGCCGGCGGCTTTCGCCGCCGACCCGGTCTCGGTTACTGCTCTATGCGTACGGGTCTTCGTTCTCGTTCCCGATGCCCCACACGTCGTCGTCCTCGGTGAGCCAGGTGCCGGTCTCGCCGTCCTCGCCCGGAGCGCCGCCCGGACGGCCGCCTGCGCCGCCCATCATGCCGCCCATGGCGCCACCGCGACCCATGCCGGCCCCGCGACCACCAGCGCCGCGACCGCCGCCAGCACCGGCTCCGGCACCAC
>NZ_QFRW01000328.1 GCF_003265355.1 Glycomyces dulcitolivorans
GCTCGCCGCCACCGCGCTCGCCGGAGCGCTCGCGGTCGCGACGGGGCCCGCGGTCGCCGCGGTCGCCCCGCTCGCCGCGGGACTCCTTGCGCTCGGCCGGGCGGCCCTTCTTGTAGCCCTCGGGCTCCTGGCCCTCCGGGTAGACCTTGTCGAGGTAGATCTTCCCGCGGTTGTCGATGTCGCCGATCTCGACCTCGATCTTGTCGCCGACGTTGAGCACGTCCTCGACGCGCTCGACGCGCTTGCCGTCGCCCACCTTCGAGATGTGCAGCAGGCCGTCGCGGCCCGGCGTCAGCGAGATGAACGCGCCGAAGTCGGTGGTCTTGACGACCGTGCCCAGGAACCGGTCCCCCACGTTCGGGAGGGTCGGGTTCGCGATCGCGTTGATGGTCTCGACGGCGGCCTGCGCGGCCTCACCGTTCTCCGCCGACACGTAGATCGTGCCGTCGTCCTCGACCGTGATGTCCGCGCCCGTGTCGTCCTGGATCTGGTTGATCGTCTGGCCCTTCGGGCCGATGATCGCGCCGATCTTGTCGACCGGGATCTTCAGCGTGGTGATCCGCGGCGCGGTCGCCGCCAGCTCACCCGGCTCGGAGATCGCGTCGAGCATGACGTCGAGGATCGCGTGGCGGGCGTCGTTCGCCTGCTGGAGCGCCTGCGCCAGCACGTCCGACGGCAGGCCGTCGAGCTTCGTGTCCAGCTGGAGGGCCGTCACGAACTCGGCGGTGCCGGCGACCTTGAAGTCCATGTCGCCGTAGGCGTCCTCGGCGCCGAGGATGTCGGTGAGGGTCACGTACTTGGTGCCCTCCTCGGTCTCCTCGGAGATGAGGCCCATCGCGATGCCCGCGACGGGCGCCTTGATCGGGACGCCCGCGTTCATGAGCGACATCGTGGACGCGCAGACCGAGCCCATCGAGGTCGAGCCGTTCGACGCCAGCGCCTCGGAGACCTGGCGGATCGCGTACGGGAACTCCTCGCGGCTCGGCAGCACCGGCACGAGCGCCCGCTCGGCGAGCGCGCCGTGGCCGATCTCGCGGCGCTTGGGCGAGCCCACGCGGCCGGTCTCACCGGTCGAGTACGGCGGGAAGTTGTAGTTGTGCATGTAGCGCTTCTTGCTGACCGGCGACAGCGTGTCGATGGCCTGTTCCATGCGCAGCATGTTCAGCGTGGTGACGCCCATGATCTGGGTCTCGCCGCGCTCGAACAGGGCCGAGCCGTGGACGCGCGGCAGGATGCCGGCCTCCGCGCCCAGCGGGCGGATGTACGCGGGCAGGCGGCCGTCGATGCGGACGCCCTCGTTGATGACCCGCTTGCGGACCAGCTTCTTGGTGAGGGAGCGCAGCGAAGCGGACAGCTCGCCCTCGCGGCCCTCGAAGTCGGCGCCGAGCTTTTCGAGCATGACCGACTTGACGCGGTCGAGCTCGTCCTGGCGGTCGGTCTTGTCGGCGATCTGGAGCGCCTGGTCGAGCTCCGCGGAGACCGCGGCCTCGACGGCGGCGTACGCGTCGTCCTGGTAGTCGAGGAAGCGCGGGTAGTCCGCGACGGGCTTGGCGGCGACGGCGGCCAGTTCGGCCTGGGCGCGCACCAGCTCGGCGATGACGGGCTTGACGGCCTCCAGGCCCTCGGCCACGACCTCCTCGGTCGGCTTGGTGCCGCCCGAGGCGATGAGGTTGAGGGTGTTGTCGGTGGCCTCGGCCTCGACCATCATGATCGCGACGTCGCCCGAGTCGAGGACCCGGCCGGTGACGACCATGTCGAACGTGGCCTTCTCGATCTGCTCCAGGGTCGGGAACGCGACCCAGGTGCCGTCGATGAGGACGACGCGGGTCGAGCCCAGCGGGCCCGAGAACGGCAGCCCGGCGAGCTGGGTGGACATGGAGGCGCCGTTCATGGCGACCACGTCGTACTCGTCCTTGGCGTCGACCGAGAGGATCGTGCCGATGACCTGGACCTCGTTGCGCAGGCCCGACACGAAGGACGGGCGCAGGCCGCGGTCGATGAGGCGGCAGATGAGGATGGCGTTCTCAGAGGGGCGGCCTTCGCGGCGGAAGAACGAGCCGGGGATGCGGCCCGCGGCGTACATCCGCTCCTCGATGTCGACCGTCAGCGGGAAGAAGTCGAAGTGGTCCTTCGGGTTCTTCGAGGCCGAGGTGGTCGAGAGGACGACGGTGTCGTCCATCTGCACGATCGCCGAGCCCTGGGCGAGCTTCGCCAGGCGGCCGGTGCTGAAGACGATCTTGCGGGTGCCGAATTCGCCGTTGTCGATGACGGCGGTGGCGTGGTGATCCCCGAGGTTGAACGCCTCGGGTGTCCGGTCGTTATCGGACATAGAGTGTCGATCTCCTTGTGTAGTTCGGAAGCGCGTCTCCCGCCACGCTTTCCGGTCTTCGATCGAAGCACTCGGAGTCCTGCCCCTGCCTAGAGGAGCGATCCGGATGCCACTACCGAGGACCGGTGCGGTCTCAGGCGGGCCGCGCCGCGCCTCGCACGAGGCGCTGCGGTGGAGCTTTGATGCTCAACGCCCACCCTACGTTACCCGGCCGACGCGGCGGCAGCGGCGAAGCGAAAGTGAGGCGGGTTAACGCGTCCCGAGCGGGCGCGGAAGGCGGGCGCGACGAAGGGAGCGCCCCGTGCGGGACGCTCCCTTCGGAAGTCACTGAGATCAGACGTTGTCGCGGATGCCGAGACGCTCGATGAGCGCGCGGTAGCGCGTGATGTCTTCCTTCTTCAGGTACTTGAGGAGGCGCTTGCGCTTGCCGACCAGGAGGAGCAGACCACGGGTCGAGTGGTGGTCGTGCTTGTGCTCCTGGGCGTGGGCGGTGAGCTCCTTGATGCGGTGGGTCAGGATCGCCACCTGCACGTCGGTCGAGCCGGAGTCGCCTTCGGTGAGCGCGAACTCCTTGATGATCTCGGCCTTCTTAACAGCGTCGAGCGCCATGTTCGAACACCCTTTCATTTGATGTACGGCCAGTCCGCGGTGTCGTGCAGGCTGGTCAGAAAGTGAAATTGCAACTCGCGAATTCGCAAGTTGTGAATTCTCGACCAGGGTACAGGAGCGTTAGTCCAGCTCCAAGGCCCGGCGGGTGTCTGCGACGTCCGTCTCGATCTGCTTGATGAGCGGCTCCAGGCCGTCGAAGGCGACCTGGCCCCGCAGGCGGGCGGTGAAGTCGAGGCGCACGTGCTCGCCGTAGAGGTCGCCGTCGAAGTCGAGGAGGTACGCCTCGACGGTGCGCGCCGAGCCCTCGAAGGTCGGGTTGGTCCCGACGCTGATCGCGGCCGGGTGGCGCAGGGAGTCGCGGTAGAACCAGCCGGCGTAGACGCCGTCGGCGGGGATCGCGGTGCCCTCGGCGACATCGAGATTCGCGGTCGGGAAGCCCAGGGCCGTCCCGCCGCGCCCGGCGCCGTGGACCACGGTGCCCTCGACGCCGAAGTCGCGGCCGAGGACCTCGGCCGCGGCGGCCACGTCGCCCTCGGCGATGAGCCGGCGCACGCGCGTCGACGAATACGCCTCGTCGTCGGCGGTGAGGGCCTGCGGGAGGACCTCGAAGCCGAACTCGGCGCCGAGCTCGGCCAGCTTCGCGACGTCGCCGGCGGCCTTGTGGCCGAAGCGGAAGTTCTCCCCCACGACCACGGCCTTGGCGTGCAGGGCGCCGACGAGGACGTGGCGCACGAAGTAGTCGGGGCTGAGCTTCGAGAGCTCCTTGGTGAACGGCAGCACGCACACGGCGTCGACGCCGAGCGCGCTGAGCAGCTCGATGCGGCGTTCGACGGAGGCGAGCCGCGCCGGGACCGCGTGCGGTGCGACCACGGCGGTCGGGTGCGGGTCGAAGGTGACGACGACGCAGCGGGCCTCGCGCTCGGCGGCGGCCTTGGCGGCCGTGCGGACGAGCGCGGCGTGGCCGCGGTGCACGCCGTCGAACACGCCGATGGCCACGACGGAAGCGGGCCAGCCCTCGGGAGTCGCGTCTATTCCACGCCAGGTTTCCACGTGGACGATCTTCTCACTGCCGGAAGGCGACGGCCATCCGGACGCGACCGCAGTGAGCACTCTCGCTAGCGGTTCACCTAGAGCATCATCGACGAGTCGGCGTTGCCGCCCGACGCGAAGATCAGCAGCATCAGGACGCCGACGGCGACCAGCAGCAGGATGCCCAGCAGGAGCCAGGCGTTGCCCGCGAGCTCGGGCTGGCGGGGCTGGTCCTCCGCGAGGACCTGGGGCTCACCGTGGTCGGGCTCCTGGATCGCCTGCTCGGTGAGCGTGTGGCGGAACTCCTCTGGAAGTTCACTTGCCGCGTACGAGCTCATGGCTTTCTCCTGACGACGAGTTCCGGGTTGCTCCTTCAATTGTCGAGAGATCGTCGGCTATCCGACCGACGTTTCCAGGAATCCGCCTGACAACAACGCGATTTCGCCCTGGTGGAAATTACACGGCCGTGACCGCCCTACCTCGCCGTACGTCCTATAGCCGACAGAAGTCTCCCCTCGTCACGTAAGACGTGACATCTTCATGTCCAGGTCCGATCGATGGGAGCCCTGGCATGAACCGCAAACTCCTCGCGCTGGCCGCTGCCGGCGCCTTGCTGATGGCCGCCGCCGTCCCTTCGCCCGCCTCGGCGGCGGCGTCCGGGTGCACCCGGACGGGCGACTACACCGTGTGCCTCGCCGACCCGGGGGGCACCGTCAAGGACACGACGATCATCAACGAGCTGGTGCGCCAGATCGACGCGACCGGGCAGGGCGACACGGTGCGGGCGGCCGTGTACCAGTGGTCGCTCGACAAGCCGGTGGGGCAGCTGGCCGACGCGATGGTGAACGCCAAGAAGCGCGGCGCGGACGTGCGGGCCGTCCTCGGGCAGCTCAGCTCCAACCCCTCGGCGAACAACCCGGTTATCAACAAGTTCAAGGCCGCCGGGATCAAGGTGAAGCAGTGCAAGGGCGGCTGCCTGCCGAACGCGGACGGGACGCGCAAGGGCCCCGACCACAACCGGTTCTTCCTCATCGAGAAGGACGGCGAGCCGAAGGTGTTCGTCACCAGCCTGAGCTTCGTGCGCTCGCACACGACGCAGGCGAACAACCTGCTCGGCGTCCACGGCGACCAGGGCCTGTTCGACTTCTACACGTCGTACTGGAACCGGCTGTACGCCCAGACCTGGGACGGGTGGACCGACAAGAACAAGTCGACGACCTCGGACCTGGCGCGGGCGTGGGTGTTCCCGCGCGGGCCCGACCCGGTGGCCGAGCAGCTCGCCGAGATCACCAAGTGCGGCGACAGCGACCGGGTCCTGGTGGGGCACGCGAACTTCCAGTCGAACCGGCCCGCGGTGCGGTCCGAGCTCGACCGGATCCAGGGGCTCGGCTGCCAGGTGCGGGTCGTGGTCCTCGACGCCGACACGAGCGACCCGGGGTGGCTGGAGGACAGGCTCGGGGGATCGAACGTGCGCGTCCACGACGACCACCGGAACAAGTTCATCGTCGCGGAGGCGTACTTCAACGGCACGCACCGCGCGGTGGTGTGGACGGGGACGCACAACCTCCAGGGCAACGCGATGAAGCACGCCGACGACAACCTGCTGCGGGTGTCGAACCAGGCCGTGGCGGACCTGTACGCGGACTTCTTCCAGCAGCTGTGGCAGGGCGCCAGATAGCGAAGCGGGGAGGGGCCGAGGCCCCTCCCCGCATTTACATGTTCGTCAGCCCTTGACGGAGCCCGCGAGCAGCCCGCGCACGAAGTAGCGCTGGAGCAGCAGGAACACCACGAGGGGCACGATGATGGCGATGAAGGCCGCGGCCGGGAGCCGCGTCCAGCCAAAGCCCCACGTGCCGGCCATGTCGCCGAGGACGGCCGTGAGCGGCCGGGTCGCCTCGCCGGGCGCGAAGGTGCGGCCGACCAGGAAGTCGTTCCACACCCACAGGAACTGGAAGATCGCGATCGACGCGATCGCCGGCGTCACCAGCGGCAGGACCACCTTGCGGAAGATCTGCGAGTGGCTGGCGCCGTCGATGCGGGCGGCCTCCATGACGTCGCCGGGGAGCTCCCGCATGAAGTTGTGCAGCAGGAAGATCGCCAACGGCAGGCCGAAGATCGAGTGGGCGATCCACACCTGGATGAGCGTGTTCACCCCTTCGAGGTCCCAGGCCGGGATGAGCGTCACCCCGCCGATGTGCAGGCCGGAGCTGAAGATCGACAGCAGCGGGATCAGGGCCATCTGGAGCGGCACCACCTGGAGGGCGAAGATGCCCACGTACAGGAGGTTGCGGCCGCGGAACTTGATCCAGGACAGCGCGTAGGCGGCCATCGCGGCGAACGCGACGGGGACGACCACGCCCGGGATGGTGATGACGACGGTGTTGATCAGGTTGATGATCAGCCCGCCGCCCTGGGAGTCCGAGTAGAGGACGTAGTTGTAGTTGTAGAGCGAGACCGAGCCCGGGTCGGCGAAGAAGTTCCACCAGCCGGTGGTGCGGATGTCCTCGTCGGGCCGGAGCGAGGAGACGAAGAGCCCCAGCGTCGGGATCGTCCACAGTGCCGCGATGACGATCGCGACGACGCTGGCGGCGCGGCTGGAGAGCACGCGCCGCAGCCGCTCGCCGCGGGTCTCGCCGATGCGGGCGGCCTGGTCGGCAGTGCGGGTGCTCATCGGGTCTCCAGTTCCTGGCGGCGCATGTTCCGCACCTGGTAGATGACGACGGGGACGACGAGCAGGAACAGCAGGACGGCGAGGGTGGCGCCGCGGCCGCGCTCGAAGAGGCGGAACGCCTGCTCGACCATGTTGTGGGCGAGCACGTCAGTGCCGTGGTGGCCCTGGGTCATGGCGCGCACGATGTCGAACAGCTTCAGCGTGGCGATGAAGACGGTCACGGCCACGACGATGATCGCCGAGCGGATCGACGGAACCGTCACGTTCCAGAAGATCTCCGCCGGGCTGGCGCCGTCGATGCGGGCGGCCTCGACGATCTCGGTCGGAACGCCCTTGAGCGAGGCCGACAGGACCACGGTCGCGAAGCCGACCTCGATCCACACGAGGACGACCATGAGCAGGAGGTTGTTCCACGGGGACTCGTTGAGCCAGTTGACCGGCGAGCCGCCGAGCCAGACGACGACCTGGTTGAGCAGGCCGATCTGCTCCCCGCCGGCGCCGTTGTACTGGTAGACGAACTTCCAGATGATCGAGGCGCCCACGAAGGAGATGCCCATCGGGAGGAAGACCAGCGCCTTGTAGACCCTCTCGCCGGCGCGGCCGTCGATGAGGACGGCGTAGAGCAGGCCGAGGGCGGTCGACACCAGCGGGACGATGACGATCCACAGCGCGGTGTTGACGAGGATCTGGAGGGCGTCGGGATCGGAGACGGCCCAGACGTAGTTGTCGAATCCGACGAAGTTCTCGGACTTCGCGTCGTAGAACGACATGACGACCGTGCGGACGGCCGGGTAGACCAGGCCGACGACCAGGAAGAGCACGGCCGGGGCGAGGAAGACGAAGGCGACCGCTCGGTTGCGGTCGCGTCGCGAGGCGAGTTCGGCGAGGCCGTAGAGGGCCAGGAGGACCGCCGCGAAGGCGACCAGGCCGACGGCGAGCAGGCCGAATCGGTCGAGGTAAGCGGAGATGTTCACGTCGAGCGGCTCCAGTTGTGTCCGGGCAATGGGCCGAGCGGGGCCGGTGGACCCCGCTCGGCTTCTCGTTCAGTCGCACGGGCCGTCTACGGCCAGGACGCCTCGATGTCGTCGGCCATCTGCTGCGAGGTCTTGTCGCCGTCGACCCACTGGATGATGCCGGTCCAGAAGGAGGACGCGCCGACCGCGCCGGGCATGAGGTCCGAGCCGTCGAAGCGGACGGTGACGGCCGGGTCGGTCAGGATCTCGGTCGCGAACACGTTGATCGGCGTGGTGGCGTTCGCCGGGTCCACGCCCAGGCGGGCGGTGCTCCACGGGCCGGTCTGGAGACGGGCGTTGTGGTAGAGCTCGGAGGCCAGGAACTGGCGGAACGCGTCGGTGGCCTCGGAGTCGGAGAACGCGGCCACGAACTCGCCGCCGACGAGCATGGTGTTGTCGCCCGCGTTGGTCTCCGGGAAGCGGAACGCGAACACGTCGCCGTCCTCGGCGACGTTGGTGCCCGCCGGCCACATGGCGCCGTAGAAGGACGCCTGGCGCATGAACGCGCACCCGCCTTCGGTGATCGGGAAGCCGGCCTCCTGGAAGGCGGTGGCGCTGATCGTGTCGGTGCCGCCGTAGATGTACTCCTCGTTCTGGAGCACCGTGCCGGCCTTGTCGATCGCCGCGACGATCTGCGGGTCGTTGAACGGGATCTCGTGGCTGACCCACTGGTCGTACACGTCGGTGCTCTCGCGCAGGACGATGTCCTCGATCCAGTCGGTGCCCGGCCAGCCGGTGGCGCCGCCGGACTCGAAGCCGGCGCACCACGGGGTCACGCCGTCGGCGGCGATCTGGTCGGACAGGGCGATGAGCTCGTCCCAGGTCGCCGGGACCTCGTAGCCGTTCTCGGCGAAGAAGGTCGGCGAGTACCAGATGAAGGACTTGGCGTTCGAGGAGTGCGGCGCGGCGTACAGCGTGCCGTCGATGGTGCCGTAGTTGACCCAGTCCTCGGTCCAGCCCTCGGTGGTGAGCGCGGTGAGCTCCTCCGAGGCGGGGACCAGCGTGTCCGTGAAGTTGGACATGAGGCCGGGCTGCGGGAACAGCGCGATGTCGGGAGCGTTGCCGCCGTCGACGCGGACGGCCATGTCGGACTCGAACTCGCCGGTGCCCTCGTACTCGACGGTGGCGCCGGTGCAGGACTGGAAGTACTCCCAGGCCTCGGTCATCTCGTCGGCCTCGGCGTCGCGGATGGAGCCGAGCACGGTGACGGTCTCGCCCTCCAGGTCGCCGTACTGCTCGTAGTTGGCGCAGTCGGTGGCGTCGTCGGGCACGGCGCCGCGGTCGTTCTCTTCTTCCTCAGGTGCTCCGCACGCCGCCGCGGCGAGCGCGATGGCACTGGCGGCAGCCGCTAGGCAGGAGATTCGTCGGGTCTTGCTCATCGGGGTTTCCCTCTCTTCGCAGATTCTCGTGCGCCCGGCGAGTCCGACTGCCTCCCT
Source organism: Glycomyces dulcitolivorans (assembly GCF_003265355.1). GTDB lineage: Bacteria > Actinomycetota > Actinomycetes > Mycobacteriales > Micromonosporaceae > Glycomyces > Glycomyces dulcitolivorans. Next base: position 9,088 of record NZ_QFRW01000328.1, read on the forward strand.
GTCCCGACCTTTCTGGGAAGCGCTCTCACTACTTCCACCCCAGGTAGGGACTGCCTCACCCGCCGTTGGGGCGACGCTGGCAATGGTGCTCTGGGTAACACTGATTGTCAAGTGTGCATTGCCGAATCGTTACCGGGTGCGATTGGATCGATATCTGTCCCTACCCGGTCGATGGGAGCGATACCAATGACGTATCATTCCAGCGCCCGGCAACTCGTTTCCAGCCACGCCGCACAGTGCCGACACCCCGGCGCGCGGCGGAGAAAGGTGCCATCCGATGACGCAGCTGACCTTCCCCGGGGGATTCCTGTGGGGGACCGCGACGGCTTCCTACCAGATCGAGGGGGCGGCGAACGAGGGCGGCCGGGGCCCGTCCATCTGGGACGTGTTCTCGGCGACGCCGGGCAAGACCTGGCGCGGCCAGTCCGGCGCCGTGGCGTGCGACCACTACCACCGGGTCGAGGACGACGTGGCGCTCATGGCCTCGCTCGGCGTCGACACCTACCGGTTCTCGATCGCGTGGCCCCGCATCCAGCCCGACGGCTCGGGCCCGGCCAACCCCGCCGGCCTCGACTTCTACGACCGCCTGGTGGACACGCTGGTCGCGGCCGGGATCAAGCCGATGCCGACGCTGTACCACTGGGACCTGCCGCAGTCGCTCGAAGACCGCGGCGGCTGGCCCGAGCGCGAGACCGCCGAGCGGTTCGGCGAGTACGCCGCGATCATCGGCGCCCGCCTGGCCGACCGCGTCCACACCTGGTGGACCCTGAACGAGCCGTGGTGCGCGGCGTACCTCGGCTACGGCAACGGCCACCACGCGCCCGGGCGCACCGAGCCTGCGGCGGCGCTCGCGGCCGTCCACCACCTCAACCTCGGCCACGGCCTCGCCGTGCAGGCGCTGCGCGCGGCCGGCGCCGACCAGGTGTCGATCGTGCTCAACCCGACCCAGGTCCGCGGCGAGGAGGAGGCCGTGCGCACCGTCGACGGCATCGCCAACCGCGTCTTCTTCGACCCGATCCTGCGCGGCGAGTACCCCGCCGACGTCATCGAGCGGACCGCGCACCACACCGACTGGTCCTTCGTGCAGGAGGGCGACCTCGCGCAGATCAACCAGCCGATCGACCTGCTCGGCGTCAACTACTACAGCCCGACCTGGGTGCGCGCCAAGGCCGGCGAGCCCGAGAGCCCGGTCGGCCCCGGCACGGTCGGCGTCGAGACCTACACGCCCGAGGGCCTGGAGTTCACCGACATGGGCTGGGCGATCGACGCGACCGGCCTGACCGACCTGCTGCTGCGGATCCACAAGGACTACGGCGTGGCCACCATGGTCACCGAGAACGGCGCGGCCTACCCGACCGGGCCGGGCGAGGACGGCGAGGTGGACGACGTCGAGCGCGTCGCCTACCTGCGCTCGCACATCGCCGCCGTCCACGACGCGATCGAGGCCGGCGCCGACGTCCGCGGCTACACCGCCTGGTCGCTCATGGACAACTTCGAGTGGGCCTTCGGCTACGACAAGCGGTTCGGCATCGTCCACGTCGACTACGCGACCCAGAAGCGCACGCCCAAGGCGAGCGCGAAGTTCTACTCCAAGGTCATCGCCGCGAACGGCCTCGACCGCTAGACGAGTGCGCCCCGGAGCGCGCGGATCTCGTGCTCCGGGTCCTCGGCCCGCATGACCATGCCCATGACCGCGACCCCCGCCGCGCCCGCCTCCCGCGCGGCGAGGGCCCGGTCGGGCCCGTTCACGCCGCCGAGCGCGTACACCGGGACCGGGCTCGCCGCGCACACGTCAGCCAGTGCGGCGGGCCCGATCGCCGGGCCGTAGCCCGGCTTCGAGTCGGTGGCCCACACGGGTGAATACGTGCAGTAGTCCAGGCCGGGATCGATCAGCTCGCCCGCGTGGACGGAGCGGCCGACGAGCACGGGCCGCGGATCGGGCACGGCGTATTTGGACGACAGGTGCGCCGCCGTGACCGGGCCTTCGGGGTCGGCCACGATGAGGACGCCCCCGTATTCAGCCACGACCATCCCGATCTCGGCGGCGAGCCGGTGCCGCTCCTCCCACGGAAGGTCCTTGTCGCGCAGGACGAGTGCGAACGGTCCGCCGCGCAGCGCGAGCGCGACCTGGTCGACCAGCGGGCGCGGGCACCCGTGCCGGTCGGTGACGACGATGAGCCGGTGCTGCATCCCCCGAACCTACGCCCCGTCAGGGGTCGAACGTGTGTTCCCCGTGTTCAGGGAGTCGACTTGCGTCCGACTCGCCGCTGCTCGACCGGTTTAACGCTTCTGTATCGGTCAACGGCTTGAACTTGCGTAATTCACGACACAGGTGCGAAACTTCAGGGGATGAACATCGGCGATCAAATCAACGTGCTGCGGACCGAAGGGGAGCGGATCGCTGTCGCTGGTGGGGAACTCGCACTGAACGCGCTCGTGCCCACCTGCCCGGGGTGGATCGTCAAGGATCTCTTGACCCATATCGGGACCGTCCATCGCTGGGCGGCGGCGATCGTGGGCGGAGCCCTGCCCTACGATCCCCGCAAACAGGACTTCCAGCGGATCGTGGGGCCCACGCCCCATGACGACCTGCTGGTCGACTGGGTCAGGGAGGGGCTCCTGCGGCTCGCCGCCGTGCTGGAGTCCGCCCCCGACGACCTCCAGTGCTGGCAGGTGTTCCCTGCCCAGTCCTCACGCCGCTTCTGGGTCCGCAGACAGGCCCACGAGACGACCATTCACCGCGTCGACGCCGAACAGGCGCGAGGCGACGAGATATCACCGGTCGGCCGCGACTTCGCGGCCGACGGCATCGACGAGCTGCTGCTGGGGTTCCACGGCCGCCCGTCGAGCAGGGTGCGGGCGCTGCGGCCGTCAGTGCTCCACATCCACGCCACCGATCTGCCGCCGGGGCGCGGCGACTGGTACGTGCACCCCACCGACACGGGCCCGCTCGTGACGTTCAGCGAGGTCGAATCCCCGCACTGCGTCATCGAGGGCCCGGTGGAGCTGCTGTACCTGGCGCTGTGGAACCGGCTGCCGTTCGACGACCTCGCCGTTCACGGAGACCCGGCACTGCTCCACTTGTGGCGCAATTACTCCGCTGTCCGGTGGGTCGATCCCGTAGACGTTTGAAACACTGACGCATAGCGACTGGAGCGCTACAGAGCGATCACGCAGGTGACCGGGACGGATTCGCGGCGATTGTCCGCTGTGGCCGTTCCGGGCGCGCTGCTGCGCGTCCGGGCGGTGCCGGGACCGTAAGCTCTCGGACGTGAACGAGGTCCATCCGAAGCACAGTCACTCCGCCCCGAACGACGCCGTCCCCCGCGCCGCGCTGTGGATCCTGGTCCCGGCCGCGGTCGCCACGATCCTGGGGCTGGTCCTGCTGTGGCCGCAGGGGGTCGAGGACGCGCAGACCGACGAGTACGGGACCGAGGTCGACGGCCGGGTCATCGCCGTGGCCGAGACCGAGTGCACCGCGGACGAGGCCGAGGTCCTCACGGTGTGCGGCGACGTGGTCGTGCGGCTGACGAGCGGCGACCAGACCGGGGAGGAGGTCGTCGTCGACATCCCGAGCGGGCCGGGCGCGCCCGAAGTCGCGGCCGGGGACGACGTCATCCTCATCTACACGCCCGACGCGGTGTCGGGCCAGCAGTTCCACATCATCGACCACGACCGGGCGGGCGCGCTGTGGGCGCTGGTGATCGCGTTCGCGCTGGCGGTGGTGGCGTTCGGGCGGTGGAAGGGCCTGCGGTCGCTGGTGAGCCTGGGGCTGACGTTCGCGGTCGTGCTGCTGTTCATGGTGCCGGCGGTCCTGGACGGGTCGTCGCCGGTGATGGTCGCGATCGTGGGCGCGGCCGCGATCATGCTCCTGTCGCTGTACCTGTCGCACGGGTGGAACCGGACGACGACGGTGGCGGTGCTCGGGACGCTCGCGTCGCTGGTGCTGACGGTGCTGCTCGCGGAGGCGGCGGTGCAGGTCGCGGAGCTGAACGGGGTGCTCGACGAGAACACGACGAACCTGGCGCTCCAGTACCCGATCGACATGTCCGGGCTGCTGCTGGCGGGCATCCTGATCGGTTCGCTCGGCGTGATCGACGACGTGACGGTCTCGCAGGCCGCGACGGTGGACGAGGTCGCGAAGGCGAACCCGAAGTGGGGGCACGCGCGGCTGTACAAGTCGGGGATGCGGGTCGGGCGCGACCACCTGACGTCGGTGGTGAACACGCTGGTGCTCGCGTATGCGGGTGCTTCTTTGCCGCTGCTGGTGCTCATCGCGGCGGCGAACCGGCCGCTGGAGCAGGTGCTCACGAGCCAGACGATCGCGACGGAGATCGTGCGGTCGGTGGCGGGCACGCTCGGGTTGATAGCGGCGGTGCCGATCACGACGTGGCTGGCGGCGTACCTGGTGCGCTGGCAGCCGAAGCCGAAGGGCCCCAAGGAACCGAAGGAGAAGGAGCCGAAGCGGCCCCGGCCGAAGGCCGGGGAAGGTGGGTGGGACTCGGAGGAGTCGCCGTATCCGCCTTCGCACCTGTAGCCGCGCCCCGCGGCCGGGTGTGTCGCGACTCGGCCGCCCCCGGCTTCAACGGTGCCTCGGGGGTCCGACATTGCGGTCGCGGTCGCGGCAACCGGGTCACGAGGTCGGGGGTGTCGATCGCCGGGCCCCCGGTACGAGGGTGACGCGGGGGTACGACATTCGTCAGAACCGCTCGGCGGCGGTCATGAGTTTTCGTGCGGCCTGGTGGAGTGCTTGAAGAACCGTCATCACCGCGGGGCGGCCGGTTGAGGCCGTGCGGTGGACTACGTAGACGTCGCGGCCGGGCAGCTCCTCGCTGATGGCGCGGACGGCGACGTCACGGCGTTCGGCCGCCGCCATCCACGGGGCGACCGTCACACCAAGGCCCTTGGCGACCAGGGTGAGGATCGTGTCGAGTCCCTCGAACTCCGAGACCGGGGCGGAGATGCCCTCGGCGCGCCACAGGCGGTCGAGCGCGGTGCGGGAGGGCTCGCCGCCGGGTGAGGCGATCCAGGACTCCCCCGCGAGTTCGTGCGCGGACACGACCTCCTTGGCGGCCAGGGGGTGCTTCGCGGGCAGGACCGCGACGAGCGGGTCCTTCACCAGATGATGGAACGTCAAGGGCCCCACCATGGCCGGGCGGCGCTGGCCCGACCAGTCGTCGATGAGCGCCAGGTCGATCTCGCCCGAGCGCACGCGCGCGAGCGACTCCGAGACCGTGTGCTGCTGGCGCAGGACCATCTGGAGCTCCGGGTGGCGGCGCAGGCGGCGCACGATCGGGCCCGCGAGGGCCACGGCGACCGTGGGGAACGCGGTGAGCGTGACCCGCCCCCTCGGTTCGGCGGACTCGGCGGCGAGGTCGGTCTCGGCGGCGTCGATCGCCTCCAAGATCAGCGCCGTGTGCTCCACTAGGCGGCGGCCGGCGTCGGTCAGCTGAGCCGAGCGGGCGGTGCGTTCGAGGAGGGCGACGCCGGTGTCCTTCTCCAAGGCGGCCAACTGCTGTGAGACCGCGGAGGCGGTCTGGCCGGTGGCCACGGCAGTGGCGGATATCGATCCCTGGGCGGCGAACTCGTAGAGGAGCCGCAGGCGGCGAACATCGAGCATAAGGAAATCTTATCCTCGGCAACAGGTAGAAATACTTGCGATGATGCTTTGCGCAGAGGAGGGTGGGGACCGTCCATACGACATTCCACCGAGGAGTCCTCTGTGACCGTCTCCGCCACCCTCGCCGCCAACGAAGCCATCGCCGAGCGGCGCGCCGCCGGCGAGGAGGTGCTCGCACTCGGGTTCGGCGAGGCCGGAATCCCCGTGCACCCCTTGCTGAGGCAGCGCCTGACGCAGGCCGCCGGGCAGATCTCGTACGGGCCCGTGGCCGGGATCGACGCGGCCCGCGAGGCCGCCGCGGGGTACTGGACGCGGCGCGCGATCCCCACCGGCGCCGAGCAGGTCCTCCTCGGGCCCGGCTCCAAGCCGCTGCTGTTCGCGCTCCTCCACGCCGCCGGGGGCGACGTGGTCCTCCCCAAGCCCGCGTGGGTGTCGTACGCGGCCCAGTCGCAGCTCCTCGGCCGCGACCCGATCCGCGTCCCGGTCCCCGAAGGCGAAGGGGGCGTTCCGGACGCCGACGCCATGGACGCGGCCGTGCGCGAGGCCCGCCGAGCCGGGCGCGACCCGCGGATCGTGATCGTGACCCTCCCCGACAACCCGACCGGGCGGCTCGCCTCCGAGCAGTCGGTCAAGGCCCTGTGCGAGGCCGCGCGCGAGCTCGACCTCATCATCGCCGCCGACGAGATCTACCGCGACCTCGTGTTCGAGCCCGGCACGTTCCCCTCCCCCGCCGCGTGGGCGCCGGAGCGGACCGTGACGACCACGTCCCTGTCGAAGAACTACGCGCTCGGCGGCTGGCGGGTCGGCGCGGCGCGCTTCCCCGACTCCCCGCTGGGCGAGCGGCTGCGCGAATCGGTGCGCGGCACCGCGTCCGAGCTGTGGTCCTCCACGCCGATGCCGATGCAGCACGCCGCCGCGTACGCGTGGTCGGACCCGCAGGAGCTGGTCGAGCGGGTGGCGCTGGCGCGGCGCCTGCACGGGTCGGTCGCGAACGCCGTCGCCGAGGCGTTCTCCGAGGCCGGGTGCGAGGTGCTGCCGCCGCAGGGCGGGTTCTACGTGTGGCCGGACTTCGAGCCGCTGCGCGATTCGCTCGCGGCGCACTGGGGCATCGCCACGAGTGCGGACCTGGCTCGGGTCCTCTTGGAGCGCTTCGGGGTCGTGGTCCTGCCCGGCAGCGCGTTCGGCGACGACCCCGAGCGATTGACGGTCCGCGTCGCGGTCACCGGGATCTACGGCGAGAACGACTCCGAGCGCCTCGCGGCCCTCGTGTCGCGCCAGCCGGTGGAGATGCCGTGGATCAGCGAGGCCCTCGACGGCCTCAAGGAGAAGCTTCAGGCGCTCACCGCGCCTGAGTAGGACGCCGGGCGGCGCTGCCGAGGCCGATGCGGCAGCGCTGCCCGGTTCGATTCACCCGTGTCGATTCACGAGGTCCAGACCGCGATCACGCCGTACGCGACGGCGGCGACCGCGACGATGACGAGGCCGACGATCGCGAAGCCCACGAAGCGCTGGATCTCCAGTTCGTGTCCCTCGCGCACGGGTCCGCGCCAGCGCCCGTAGCGCCAGTGGTCGTGGCCCTGCTCGTAGTCGGCGGCCTCGTCATCGAGCAGCGCTTGCAGGTCGGCGAGGGTCTCGGCGCGCTTGGCGAGCTGGCGGCGGAGGCGGTACTCGTCGTCGTCGATGGCGCCGCGTTTGCGGGCGCGGCCGAGCCGGTAGAGGGCCATGCGGCGGTGGGCCCTGGTGGGGCGGATGGTGAACGCGTCCATGGCGTGCTCCCGGGGTCGTGTGCCCCGGGAGGGTTCCCCGCCCGCACCGTTCGTACACATTGGCGTCCAGTGCGGGAGGGACCGTACTCCAGGTCAGTCGAGGAGTGCGCTGACGGCGGCGGCGAGGTCGGTGTCCTTGGCGGAGACCTTGCTGCCGGCGGAGTGCGTGGTGACCGAGACGGTGAGCTTGTCGTAGTTGATCGTCAGGTCGGCGTGGTGGTTGCGGCGCTCGGAGAGCAGGCCGACGCCGGTGGCGGCGGCGAGGGCCTGGAGGTGGCCGTCGAAGGTCCAGGTGCCGACCAGGTGGTCGCGCTCGTGGGTCCAGCCGGGCAGGTCGGAGAGGGCGAGTTCGATCTCGGCCCCGGTCAAGGGTTGGTCGCTCATGATTCGATTGTGACAGCCGGAGGCGGTCAGTTCTCCTCGATGAGCTTCACTTCGCCGGTGTCGAGGTCGTAGACGGCGCCGACGACGAGGACGCCGTCGAGGTTCTCGCGGCGGCCGAGGTCGGCGACGGTGCGGCGGACCTGGAGGCGCAGGGCCTTGGGGGCGGCGTCCTCGCCTTCGGGGGTCTCGGCGAGGGCCTGGGAGGCGGGCTGCCAGAGCTGCTCGACGAGGTAGTCGGTGCGCGGGTCGTGGGTGTCGTCCTCGACGGCGTGGAGGGCGGCGTTGATGGCGCCGCAGCGCTCGTGGCCGAGGACGACGACGAGGGAGACGCCGAGTTCGGCGGCCGCGAATTCGAGGGAGCCGACGGCGGCGCGGTCGGGCACGTGCCCGGCGGTGCGCACGACCAGGAGCTGGCCGAAGTCGCAGTCGAACACGGACTCGGCGGTGACGCGGGAGTCGATGCAGGTGAAGACGGCGGCGGTCGGCTTCTGGCCGAGGGCGTGCTGGCGCGCGGCGACGACGTCGCGCTTGTAGCGGGGCTCGCCGGCGACGAACCGGCCGTTGCCTTCGAGGAGAGCGACGAGCGTCTTGGCGGCTTCGTGGTGCTCCATGAGCGAGGAGGCGGTCAGTTCTGGCACGCCCTGAATGGTGCCGCACGATCCGCAGGTCCGCAAGCGCGACGGGCGGACTGTCACGCACCTTTTACCGACCTCACGTTACCGTTCCGAGATCTTCAGGTCATTTACCAGGACTTGTCGCTCGCGGAACGGGACCATAGGATGAACGGGAACTACCGCATTGCGATTCACCTGCGGGTTCGTCCCCCGCAGGATTCTGGAGGCCACCGGTGCGCACCTATGGCGAAGGCTGCCCCGCGGCCCACGCGCTCGACCTCGTCGGCGAGCGCTGGTCGCTCCTCATCGTCCGCGAGCTCCTGCTGGGGCCCAAGCGGTTCACCGATCTGCGCTCGGGCCTGCACGGCGCGAGCGCGAACGTGCTGTCGCAGCGGCTGCGGGAGCTGGAGCAGGCCGGGGTGATCGGGAAGCGGCGGCTGCCGCCGCCGGCCGCGTCGAAGGTGTACGAGCTGACCGAGTGGGGCCGGGAGCTCGAAGGGGCGATCGTGCTGCTGCTGCGGTGGGGCGCGAGGTCGGCGGCGATCCCCCTCGACGCGCCGATGGGGGCCGACGCCTTGATCCTGTCGATGCGGAGCCTGTTCATGCCGCAGGCGGCGCAGGGCTTCGACGCGGCGTTCGAGCTGTGGGTCGGGGACCGGCCGTTCATCGCGGAGATCATCGACGCGCAGCTGATCCTCGCGCCCGGCCGGCCCGAGCATCCGCACGCGGTCATCCGCACCGATGCGGAGACCCTGAAGCGCCTGACCCTGGGCGGGCGCAGCCTCGACGTGTCGATGCACGCCGGGCGCGTCACTGTCCAGGGCGATCAGGCGATGGCGGAACGGTTTTTGGGAATGTTCCGCCTCCCGGAGCCGGCTGCGGCCTCGGCTTCGGCGGGCGCGGTGTGACCGTCCCGCCGCTCATCGGAGGATCCTGATCTCGCCGGTGCCGCCCGGTTTGGCGCGGCGGTCGGTGATGAGCATGTGCCCGGGCGCGTGCGTGATCGCGAAGGGCAGCTTGGCTTTCACGACGGCCTCCTGGAGGGTGACGCCGCAGGCCCAGAACACGGGGACGTCGCCGTCGTGGAGGCGCACGGGGTCGCCGAAGTCGGGGCGGGCGAGGTCGCGGATGCCGATCGACGCGGGGTCGCCGACCTGGACGGGCGCGCCGTGGGCGTGCGGCAGGTCCATGGTGACGCCGGCGGCGAGGTCGACCAGGTCCGCGGGGACCGGCCGCATGGAGACCACGACGGGGCCGCGGAAGCGCCTGGCGCCCAGGGCTTTGCGGTTGGTGCGGTACATGGGGACGTTGACGCCCTGCTCCAGGTGGCGCAGGGGGATGCCGGCGCGCTCCAGGAAGGGCTCGAACGTGAACGAGCAGCCCGTCAGGAGGGTCACCAGGTCGCGGCCCCAGTAGTCGACGACGTGGTTCGGCTGGGCGACCAGTTCGCCGCGGCTCCACACCTGGTAGGCCGGGAGGTCGCGGCGCAGGTCGGCGCCGACGGCCAGGTCGGTCCAGTACTCCCCCGCCGCGACGACGTCCAGCAGGGGGCAGGCGCGGGGGTTGCGCACCGCGAAGCGGCGCAGACTGATCGCGTCTCGGCGCGGCACGCTCACCAGGTTGGCCTGCACGAAGCCGTGCGACCAGCCGCTGGTGTGGGCCACCAGTCCGTCCCGGAACCGGGCGCGGGCCTCGCGTGGGCTCGTCTGCGCCTCGGGACGCTGTCTCGTGAACATCGCTCCTCCTCGAAATAGTTCGATGTGTCGAGACTCCGACAAAGGCGTGTCAACGGGTTCACGAGTCCTTCACGAGCAGGATGCGGACGCAGGAGCGGCAACTGATCGCAACCGCTTGTTCACTGAGCGATTCGCCTTGCGAGCGTTCCCAAATGATCAAGAAATGCCCATAGACTGGAGAGAACCGCTAATTTCGAGCGGCCGCACCTCGGCTCCCCGGGAGGTGGCGCCCTTGGACTTCGGCATCCTCGGCCCGCTGCAACTGGCATGGGACGGCCTTCCCGTCCCGCTCCCCGGACGGACCCTGCCCAGGCTCTTCGCCGTGCTGCTCCTGGAACCCGGCAACGTGGTCCCGCTGCACCGCCTGGTCGACGCGGTGTGGGGCGAGGACCCGCCCGCGACCGCGAAGCGGCAGATCCAGAACACCGTCGCCACCGCGCGCGGCCTGCTGCTGCGGGCCGGGACGAGCGAGCTGGAGACCGTCGGCGACGGCTACCGGCTGCGCGTGCGGCCCGAGAAGCTCGACGCGCTCCGGTTCCAGCGGGCCGCCCGCATCGCCCGCGAGCAGGTCGCGGCCCGCGAACCCGAAGCGGCCCTGACGAGTCTGCGCGAGGCCCTCGACCTGTGGCGGGGCCCGGCGCTGGCTGGGCTGACGGGGCGTGTCATCGAGGCCGGGGCGCTGCGCTGGGACGAGGAGCGCGCGGCGGCCGAAGAGGCGCGGGCCGAGCTCGAACTCGAACTGGGGACCGGCGTCTCGGTCGTCGCGGACCTGCGGCAGGTCCTGGAGCGCCACCCGTACCGCCAGCACGCCGCCGAACTGCTCATGACCGCGCTGTACCAGGAGGACCGGCCCGCCGAGGCGCTCGACGCGTACGAGGCGATCCGCCGCCAGCTCGCAGACGAGCTCGGCATCGACCCCGGGCTGCGCCTCAAGGAACTCCACACCGCGATCCTGCGTGACGATCCGGGGCTTCAGGCCCCGGCGAAGGCGGTGCCGACCGCGGGACGCCGACGCTTGCCCGCACCGGCGCAGCTGCCGGCCGACAGCGTGCACTTCACCGGCCGGTCAGGGCAGCTCAAGGCACTCGACGCGCTCCTGGGGCCGGGCCCTCAGGTCGCGGTGCTCTCGGGGATCGGCGGGTCGGGGAAGACGACGCTCGCGCTGCACTGGGCGCACCGCGTGCGGGAGCGGTTCCCCGACGGGCAGCTGTACGTGAACCTGCGCGGATTCGACCGCGCCGCGCCCCTGACGCCGCTCGACGCGCTCGCCGGTTTCCTTCGCGCCCTAGGGATGCCGACCGAAGCGATTCCTTCCGACGCGGACGAGGCGTCGGCGCTGCTGCGCTCGCGCCTGGCCGACACGCAGACCCTCGTCATCCTCGACAACGCCCGCAACTCCCAGCAGGTCCTCCCGCTCCTGCCCGCGACCGCCGGGTGCGTCGCGGTCGTGACGAGTCGCTCGCGCCTGCCTGATCTCGCGGCGCTGCGGGACGTCCGGCAGGTCACCGTTGGCACCCTGGACGGCGACGAGTCCGTGCGGCTCCTCGAAAGCCTCATCGGCGCCGAACGCGTCGCGGGCGAACCCCAAGCGGCGCAGAAGATCGCGCAGCTGTGCGCGGGCCTGCCGCTGGCACTGCGCATCGTCGGCACCAACCTCGACGGCCAGCACCTCTCCCTCGCCGAGACCGCCACCGCCCTCGAAGGCCGCGACCGGCTCGCGCACCTCGCCGTCGAAGGCGACCCGACGATGACCGTCGCCGCCGCCTTCGACCTGTCCTACCAGGCCCTCGAACCCGAGGAGGAGCTGCTGTACCTCAACCTCGCGTGCCTGCCGGGGACCGACTTCTCCAAGGGGCTCGCCTGCGCGCTCGTCACGTGGGAGCCCGCCACCGCCGAACGCATCCTCGCGAACCTCGTTGCGGCCCACCGGATCGAGGAGTTCCGGCCGGGCCGGTACCGGTTCCACGACCTTGTCCGCGAATACGCCCGCCAGAAAGCGGAAGCCGCGTTCGACCCGGCCGTGCTCCAGAGCCTGCGCGAGCAGGTCGTCGAGTGGTACGCCAAGGGCACCTCGCGGCTCCCGGTCGACGAGTACCGCAACATCATCGCGACGTTCCTCGAATGGAACGGGCACCCCACGGTCTCGCGCCTGCTCACCCGCCTCGTCGCCTTCGCCGACGCCGGATACCGCGAGGAGAGCACCGACACCCTCTACGAGCTGCCCGAACTCGCGAAGGTCGCCCAGGTCGCCATCGAGTCCGGGACCGGGTCGGCCGAGCCGATGGACGCGGTGCGCGCGTATGCGCTCGCCGACGCCGTCGCGTTCGCCTCCGGCGAGATGCACCAGTCGAAGACCTTCGCCGAGAAGACCCTGGAGAACCTGCGCCGCACCCCGCACGGCGACGCCACGGGCAAGGCCCGCAACGACCTCGCGACCACACTGATCCAGCTCGGCCGGTACCGCGAGGCCGTCTCGATCCTGCGCGAAGCCGTCGTCGCCGCCGAGCAGTCCGGCAAGCGCTACGTCCAGGTCGAGGTCCTCACCTCGCTCGGCACGGTTCTGCGGCACATGGGGATCTTCGCCGAAGCCGAGGCCCTGCTGCTCAAGGCCCGCGAACTCGACGCGACCTCGCCCGAAGGCCCGACCACCGTCTACCCGCTGCTGACCCTCACCGGCCTGTACGTCGACCTCGGGCGCATCTCCGCCGCCGACGAGCTGTGCCGCGAGATCGGCGAGATGCTCCGCGGCCACCCGTCGAAGTACTACCGGGCGCGCCTGTACTTCCGCCAGTCCGCCGTCCACAGCGCCGACGGCGACCTGCCGCGCGCCGAGGCCGCGCTGCTGCGCGGGCTCGAACTCGTCGAGCAGGTCTCAAGCTGGCGCCACCAGCTGCTGTACACGTACGCGCTCGCCGAGCTGTACCTGGAGACCGGCCAGTTCGACGCCGCCCGCGACGCCCTCGTGAAAGTGGAAGGGCTGGGCCGGTACGAGACCTCCGAGACCCTCGCGGTCAAGGCCCGCGTGCTGTGCCGGCTGTTCGCCGCCGACGGGCGGATGCGCGCCGCCGTCAAGTACGGGCGCCAGGCGGTCGACGTGTTCGCGGCCATGCCCGACCCGCTCCGCCAGGCCCGCAGCCTGAACGCGCTCGCCGACGCCTACGCCGCGGCCGGCGACGCCGAGGAGGCCGAGGCGCACCGGGCCCAGGCGGGGGCGCTGTACAGCGCGCTGAACCTGGACCCGCGGCCGATCGGGACCCGAGCGTTCCAGCGCGAGGCGCCGCGCGAGCACGGGCCGGCCGCGGAGTACCGGGGCCCGGCACCCCGAGGCGACGGGCACGCCGACGGCGTGGTCTTCCTCGGCGACGGCGGCCGCCGCGAAGAGGCGCTCGCCGCGTACCGGCGGGTCCTCGAAGCGCTCGGGATGGAGATCACCGAGATCGACCCGCCGCGGTTCGGCTCGTTCTTCCAGCGGTTCCGCCTGGTGGCGTGGGCGAACCACCGCCAGTCGCACGCCGTGGAGCTGGCCGCGGCCGTCGACGCGTCCGTGGGCGCCGGGCCGCAGAGCGGGCAGGTCGACCGGAACCTGATCGAGGCGGTGTCGCGGCTCATCGAGTCGCTGCGGTACGAGCAGGAGGCCGTGATCCAGGTCGACTCGATCCTCATCGTCAAGCACGCCAACCGGATCACGCAGCGCATTCTCACGCCCGAGGAGAAGGCGCTGCTCCAGGAGCACTGGACCGGCGTCGACCTGCCCGGGGACATCGGCGGCGTGCTGCGCGCGTGCGGCATCAACCCGCTGCTCCTGACCGAGGAGTCCGACCCGAAGGGCCGCCACCGGCGGGATTGAGCGCCAGTCGGTCGACGGATGCGGTGCCAGTCGGAGGGTCAATACAGTTGCCGCACACCCACCGACATGGAGAGAAGGACGCTATGCACGCCATCCGACACCACGAGTTCGGCGGTCCGGAGGTCCTCGTGTACGAGGAGGTCGCCGACCCCGAGCCCGGCCCCGGCCAGGTCCGCATCGACAACCGGGCGGCGGGCGTCCACCTGCTCGACACCACGTTCCGCAACGGCGCCAAGGACAGCCCGTACCCGCTGCCGGAGCTTCCGACGATCCCCGGGCGCGAGGCCGCCGGGATCGTCGACGCCGTCGGCGAGGGCGTGGACCCGTCGTGGATCGGCAAGCGGGTCGTGGCGCACCTGGGCTTCGGCTCGCAGGGGTACGCCGAGAAGACCGTGCGCGAGGTCGAGTCGGTGCACGAGATCCCCGAGGGCGTCGACTTCGGCGAGGCCGTCGCGATGATCGGGACCGGCCGGACCGCGCTGCTCACCCTCTCGGTCGGGCCCGTGGCCGCCGACGACGTCGTGATCGTGCCCGCCGCCGCGGGCGGGCTCGGGACGCTCCTGGTGCAGGCCGCGAAGAACGCCGGCGCGTACGTGATCGGCCTGGCCGGCGGCGCCGACAAGGTGCGGCAGGTCGCCGCGAACGGCGCCGACGCCGCGATCGACTACAAGGCCGCCGACTGGACCGACGTGCTCGACCGGGCCCTGGACGGCCGCGAGGCGACCCTGTTCTTCGACTCGGTCGGCGGCGCGGTCGGCCGGGCGGCCTTCGAGCGGCTCGGCTTCGGCGCTCGCATGGTCGTCTTCGGCTGGTCGGCCGGGAAGGCGACCGAAGCCAACGTGGAGGAGATCGTGGGCCGCGGCCTGTCGGTCACCGGCGCGCTCGGGCCGAAGCTCCTCGCCAAGTTCGGCGGCCTGCGAGCCCTCGAAGAGCGCTCGCTCGCCGAGCTCGCGGCCGGGCGGCTGCGCCCGGCCGTGCACACGTTCAAGCTGGCCGAGGCCGCCGAAGCCCATCGCGCCCTGGAGAACCGGGGCACGACAGGCAAGGTGGTCCTCGTCCCCTGAGGGACGCGGAAGGCCCCGCGGAATGGTTCCGCGGGGCCTTGCGCGTCTGCCTCTTAAGAGGCGGTGACCAGTTCGGCGGGCGCGATGTCCGGGACCGCGGCCTCGGCGTGCGCGCGGGCCAGCGGGACCGAGAGCACCAGGCCCGCCAGCGCCAGGCCGACGCCGACGAGGATCGGCGCGGTCAGGCTCAGGCCGAGCGTGAGCGCGAGGCCGCCGAGCCAGGCGCCGTTGGCGTTGGCGAGGTTGAAGGCCGCGTGGTGCAGCGAGGACGCCAGGGACGGGGCCTCGTGGGCGCCGTCGAGGAGCAGCCGCTGCATGATCGGGCCGACCAGCGACGACGAGGTGGCCATGAGCAGGACGCCGGCGACCGCGAGGACCGGGTTGGACATGGTGAAGTACATCGCCAGGAGCACGGTCGCGATGGTCGTGAACGCGGCGAACAGGCCCGGGATCGGGGCCTTGTCGGCGATGTGGCCACCAAGGACGTTGCCGAGGGTGAGGCCGATGCCGAAGACCGCGAGGGTGATCGCGATGGCGAGGGCGTTCATGCCGGTGACGTCTTCGAGGATCGGCGTCAGGTAGGTGTAGGCGGCGAACATGCCGCCGAAGCCGACCGCGCCGGTGATCAGCGGGAGCAGGACGCGCTTGTTGCGGACGGCGCGGATCTCGTCGCTCGCCTTGGTCGGGACGATGACGCCGCGGGTGTCGGGGACGGTGGCCCAGATGGCGGCGGCGGCGACCAGGCCGAGGGCGGCGACGGCCGCGAAGATCCAGCGCCACGAGATCTGGCCGATGACCAGGGCGCTCACCGGGACGCCGATGATCGTGGCGACGGTGAGGCCGGACATGATCCCGGAGATCGCGCGGGCGCGGCGGTCGAAGGAGACGAGGCTGGCGCCGACGACGGCCGCCGCGCCGAAGAACGCGCCGTGCGGCAGGCCCGCGATGAACCGGGAGCCGAGCAGGAACCCGAAGTCGGGCGCGAGCGCCGTGGCGATGTTCGCGGCGGCGAAGGCGAGCATCAGGCCGATCAGCAGGGGCTTGCGGGGGACGCGGGTGGTGGCGACGGTGAGCAGGGGCGCGCCGAGGACGACGCCGACCGCGTAGGCGGAGACGGCGAGGCCGGCTTGGGCGAGCGAGACGCCCTGGGAGGCGGCGACCTGGGGCAGGATGCCCATGATCGCGAACTCGGCGGTGCCGATGCCGAACGCGCCGATGGACATGGCGAAGAGAGGCATGCGCATGAGAGCAGCTCCGGTGGGATGAGAAGGAGGGTGAGAACGCTGAGGCTGTCACCGGCTGCTTCCTTGCCGTACCGGTCGCTGTCATAACGGGGAGGCGCTTGCCTCCGTGTCCAAGCGTAATAACACTCGCCGCACGAGTAAAAGTCCTTGAGGTGAAAACTCGGCGTGATGTCCGTCGCCGCCGGGTTACGCGGGCGACGCGGGGGTTTCGGAAGTGACGCCCGCCAATCTCCTGAACGCTTCGGCGGTGGGCGAGTCCGGTTGCGGCACATAGACCACGAGCCGGAGCCCGGTCCCGGGGACGTCAAGGACCTGGCAGTCGAACTCCAGCGGGCCCACTTCGGGGTGCACGACCCGCTTCGTCTGGGCCCTGCGGACGGCGACGCGGTGGTTCGCCCACAGCTCCCCGAACTCGGGACTGGTCCGCAGCAGCTCGTCCACCAGCGCCTTGAGCTTGCGGTCCTGCGGGTTGCGGGCGTAGGAGGCGCGCAGGTCGGAGACGCTGTCGGCCAGGAACCTCCGGATCGACGGATCAGCCAGCCGCTCGGCGACGCCCGGGCCAGAGAAGTTGGTGCGCAGGATGTTCCGCTGCTCGGAAGTGAGGGCGGAGAGGTAGCCCATGAGGCGCTCGGCCATGTCGTTCCAGGCGATCATGTCGTAGCAGGCGTCCATGGCGTACGCGGGAAAATCATCGAGCCCCGCCAGGAGGTTCCGGACCGCCGCGGGGACCTCGCGGCTGGAATCGCCTTCAGGCAGCTCGTCGACGAGGTGAAAGAGATGCGCCCGCTCATCGTGGTCAAGCACGAGAGCCCGCGCCAAGGCCCCGAGGACCTGCCGAGAAGGCTTCGGCCCCCGCGCCTGCTCCAGCCGGATGTAGTACTCGACCGATATCCCGGCCAACTGCGCCACTTCCTGCCGCCGCAGGCCGGGCGTCCGCCTGCGCGGCCCGCTCGGCAGCCCCACGCCTTCAGGCGTGATCGCGGCGCGGCGGGTGCGGAGGAAATCGGCGAGCTGCTGGCGGTCCATGGCTCCCATCCTCCCCCGGTTCGGGTTCCGGAACCAGGTACCGGATGTACCACCATAAAGAGTGCTCTTTGCAGGTCCCAGGATCGGGCGCACGCTCGGGTCATGGAACAGAAGACGGCGCTCGTCACGGGCGCGAACAAGGGAATCGGCTACGAGATCGCCAAGGGCCTGGCCCAGAAGGGCGTGAAGGTGTATGCGGCGGCTCGCTCCGAAGACCGGGGCCGGGAGGCCGTGGAGAAGCTCCAGGCAGAAGGACTGGAAGCAGAATTCGTCCAACTCGACGTCACGGACGAGGCGTCAATCGCCGAAGCAGTCGCCCAGGTGAAATCACTGGACATCCTGGTGAACAACGCGGGCATCGCCCTCGCCGACGGCGGCTGGAACACGAGCGAACTCACGGTCGCCACCGCACGAAAGGTCTTCGAGACCAACGTAATCGGCGTGATCGCGGTGACCAACGCCTTCCTCCCGACCCTCCGCAAGTCGGCGGCTCCGCGAGTCGTGAACGTCTCCAGCGAGGTCGGCTCCCTCACCTTCATGACCGGCGACCATGAGTTCGCCAAGATGCAGGGCGGCGCCTACGGCGCCTCCAAGTCGGCCCTCAACATGCTCACGGTCTCCTACTCCAAGGAGTTCAAGGACGGCCCCCTCAAGATCAACGCCATGACCCCCGGCTACACCAAGACCGACCTCAACCACAACCAGGGCTGGCGCGACCCCGCCCTCTCCGCCAAAGTCGCCATCGACCTCGCCCTCCTCTCCGAAGACGGCCCCAACGGAGGCTTCTTCCAAGAGGGCCTCGAATACCACGAGGACACCACGGTCCCCTGGTAGCGGTGGAATTCGCGTTGTTCTGGGGGCGGGGCCTGGCTTAGGCTCCGCCTCATGGGCGTTCCTGTTTTCAGTAGGGCCGGCATCGAGGATGCGGGCGAGGTTTTGACGTTGCAGCGGGCGGCGTATGTCGCTGAGGCGCAGTTGTACGGGGAGCCGTTTCTGCCGCCGCTGACCGAGACGTTGGAGGAGGTCGCCGCCGCGGTTGCGGCGGCGACCGTGTTGAAGGGGGTCGTCGGGGGGCGGATCGTGGCGGCCGGCAGGGCCCGGGTCGAGGGTGGGACGTTGCTGTTGGGGCGGTTCGCGGTGGCTCCGGACATGCAGCGGCAGGGGCTCGGGGCGCGACTGATCTCGGCGCTTGAGGCGACCGCCGGGCCGGGGGTCGGGCGGTTCGAGCTGTTCACCGGGATGAAGAGCGAGCATCAGCTGCGGCTCTACAAGCGGTGCGGGTACAGCGAGTTCCGCAGGGCCCCAGGGCTTCCGGGGGTGGAGCTGGTCTACCTGGAGAAGGGCGTCTGACCGGGGCCCTGGCCGTCCTTGGGGAGGTACTGGCTGAGGACGGCGTCGACGTCGATCTTGTCGCCTATGAGGCGGCGGGCCATTTCGGCGGTCTTGAGGGCGTAGGCCTCGCGGGCGCGGCGGATGAGGGCCACGGTGGCGGGGCCGAGGGCGTGGCGGAAGCGCATGGCGGCCTCGTTGATGCGGATCTCGTCGACCTTGCCGTTGGCGTCGAGCTTGACGCTGAGGAGGCCGTCCTCCGAGATGACCTCGATGGAGTCGGCGCCGAGTTCGGCGCTGACCTCCTCGTATTTCTTGAGGGTGGCCTCGGCTTCGGAGCGCATGCGCTCGAACTCGGCCATGATCTGGTCGGGCGTGGGCCGCTGCTGGTCGCTCACTGGTTCTCCTCGCGCTCGGCGTCGAACACGTCGGTGAGGGTCCGCCGGATCGCCTCGGACAGTTCGCGGTCGGCCTCGTCGGTGGCGGCCTTGACGGTCGCGGTGGTGATCTCGCCGAGTTCGAGGCCGCTGAGCTCGAACGCGTTCATCCGCAGGTCGATCATCCTGACGTCGCCGCCGGGGCCGGCCACGACGCGGACAGAGCCGTCCTCGGACACCGCCTCGACCTCGGTCTCGGCCGCGAGCCGCTGGGCCTCGGCCAGTTTGCTGTGTATGTCGCCGTGCATGACGGCTCTCCTTCCTTCAGGACCGGGGGTCAGTTCCAGTACGCGAGCCGCTTCGCGGGGTCGTCCATCCACTCGGGACGGAATTCTTCGTGCGCGAGGTGCAATCTCGTGTCGCCTCGCACGATCGCGTCCGCTTCGCGGTGGGCGCGCACGTGGGCTTCCGCTTGCACCGCTGCCGCTTCGCCTTCCGCGACGGTGAATTCGAGGCGTTCGACCGCGCCTTCGGCCTCGAACTCGACGGTGTGCTCACCGGGGCGCAGCGGGTACCACCAGTTGCCCCAGGTCGCCGGCTGTTCGAAGCCGTCGATGCGGACGCGTGGCGGCTCGGTGCGCAGGCCCGCGAGTTCCGGGTCGCGGACGACGACGCCGTCGCCGTCCTTCCACAGGTGCCTGTGGGCCTTGGCACGCAGCAGGAGTGCGCCGTGGCCGGGGGCGAACGCCGGGAGGGACGCGGGCCGGTCGCCGACGAGTGCGGGCCGGTCGGCGACGTCGGGGCCGTCCCACGGGTAGCGGACGGGCGGCGACTGGGCCGGGCCCTGGCGTTCGAGGCGGAGCGCGGCGAGGCGGGCGCGTTCGCGCTTTCGCCAGGGCGCCAACGGGATCAGCCCGATAATGAGGACCGCGAGCGCGATGAGGACGATCCGGCTGCCGGTGGAGTCGAGGCTGAAGGCGTTCACGGCCCCGAATGGCAGCCCGCAGATGATCACCGTGAAGACCGCCCACTCGTACAGGTACACCCGCGAAGCAGGCGGCATCGCGTCCACGACCTCGGGCCCGAACCTGACGGTGAGCCGGTCGGCCTCCTCGCGCCATACGAGCGCCACGGTCGCGCCGTCCTCGATCCGGACCACGACCGGGCTGGACGCGGTGCCGCTCTGCACGTCGACCGCGTGCGGCCCGGCTGGCAGCACCACGAAGACGGTGCCGTCGCCGACCGCGACCGGGGTCCCGTCGACGGCCGCGACCGGCATGGTCGCGGCCGCGTCCAGGACGAGTTCGAGCACGCCCGACCCCTCGGGAGCGACCGGACGGGTCGTCGACACCGCATACGGCGAGGGAATCACCTCGACGGCGGCGTCGCGGTGGAGCAGGGGCTTCGAGCGCAGGGGCCGGCCCAGCGCGTCGGCGTAGACGCCGGTGCCGCGCTTGTAGGACGCGTCGAGGTCCCGCGGGATGGCCTTGCGGTCGAAGCCCTGCACTACTTGCCCCCGGCGACCTTGATGTCCTCGCCGGCCTGGATGTCGGTCTCGCGGTAGGCGGTGGCGACCTCGGTGAAGCGCGTCGCGTTCCCTTCGAGGGCGGGCGAGATGAGGGCGACGTCGCCGGCGAGCTCCGCGCGCTGCGTGTTGTAGCCCTCCAGCCAGCCCCGGCAGGCCAGGCCCCACGTGAAGAAGTCGGTCTCGGTGTCGCCGTTGACCGCCTGCGAGAGCGAGTCGGCGTTCCCCTGGAGGCCCTTGAGCTTGTCGGCGACGCCGTCGAACTCGTCGGGGTCGACGCTCGTGTACGTCATCATGTCGCCCGAGGGGTCCGAGGAGGTCGGCGTGGAGTTGCCGCGGCCGGGCGCGCCGGTGCTCTGGGTGCCGCCGGCCCAGTTCGAGATGATCCCGCCGGCCCACTGGAGCATCTCCGAGGAGGACTGCCGGAACGTCGAGGAGAGGATCTCGGTGCCGATGTGCGCGAGCTGCTGGCCGGTGAAGTTCGCCAGGTGGACCCGCAGGAACATGGTCGCGGTGTCGATCGCGGTCTGGCGGGTCGCCCACATCAGGAACGTCGTGATCGAGCTGCCGGCCGAGGTCCACGCCAGGGCGAGGGCCATGAGGCCGTAGATGATGACCTGCTCGATGAGCGCCGACAGGAGGGCCTTGACGAGCTCGAAGACCGCCTTCGACAGCATCTGCGCCATGCCGATGTGCGACTCGATGTGCGAGATCGCGGCGGCGATGCCGCCGAGCGCCGCGGCCATCCCGTTGACCTTGTCCTTGGCGGCGGTGGTCGTCGGCGAGTCGGAGGTCTTCAGCGCGTCCTGCCAGGCCGCGTCGACGTCCTCCTGCAGCGAGATGAGGGTGGTCTTGAACTGGCGCCACCGCTCCTGGAGGTCCTGCATCTGGTTCGGGTCGCCCGAGAGCCAGGTGATGAGCTTGTTCGCGGGCTCGAACAGGGCGAGCACGAAGTCGAGGCCGACGTTGACGAGCATCCCGAGCGGGTTCTTGTACGCCGCGTAGCCCTCCAGGGCGAGGCTGGCGATGTCCGCGCCGACCGTGACCGCCGCGTTCCCCGCGGAGACCTCCTCGTCCTCGATGGCCTTGTTGATGACGTCGGCGCTGTTGAGGACCTGCTTGACGCCGGGGACGGCGCCGCCGGCCTTCTTCCAGAACCCGTCCTCGCCGGGCTTCTCGTCATTGGTGATGTCGGAGTCGTTCGCCATCGGGGCTGCTCCCGGGAGGTCGGAGGGACTGGTGCGGATTCCGACCATAACGGATTCCGGCAATGCCGGGAAGTGGTGCGAACACGCGGAGGGCCCCGCGCCGGCGCGGGGCCTCTGAATCGCATCGGTCGTAGGGCAGGCAGGACTTGAACCCGCGACCCAGGGATTATGAGTCCCCTGCTCTAACCAGCTGAGCTACTGCCCCGAGCGGGCAATATCCTCTCACACCCAGTATCCGCGCGGTGGCCCCAGGGCACCGACGCGCTGTTGCGGGGGTGCGGTGGAGGGGCGAACCGCCACGCAGTGTTCACTGGTGCCGAATCAGACCGAAACGGCCGCGTGGCACGACTGCGGGGGCCCTGGCGGCGCCGCGGTAACATTCGCGCCACATTTGCAACGGTTCTATAACGACAGGTGCTGTTGTTAGCCAGGTCTCTTTAAGATCCGACTCACTCCCGCCGTTTCGTGTTTCTCGAACGTTGCACGCGGCGGGTTCCGACGCCCGAAACCTCCCGAGGGGGCCCATTGAGACGAGCATTGATGCTGCTGTCGGCTGCGCTGGCCGGCCTATTGCTGTGTCTGGGGGTGAGCAGCAACGCGAGCGCGCAGGAGGCGCTCGGCGTCCACGGCACACTCGACGACCAGCAGGAGCAGCCCGTAGCGGGCGTGTCCATCACCGTGACCGACACGGCCGGCACGGAGATCGCCACCGTGACCACCGGCGACGACGGCACCTGGGCCGTCCCGCTCGAAACCGAAGGCGACTACATCGTCAGCCTGGACGAGTCGACCCTGCCCGAGGGTCTGGTCGTCCGCAACTGCAAGCCGCAGCTGGAAGTCCACGTCACCTCCGACCGCGCGGCCCTGTTCCCGCTCGACACCCAGACCGACGGCTGCACCGCCGAAGAGGCTCCCGGGGGCGGGACGCCCACCGACGGCGCGAGCGACGATCCCACCGAAGCGACCTCCGAGGAGACCGAGGACGAAGCCGCGGACGACGCGGCCGCCGACGAGGTCAGCGAGGTCCAAGGCGAGGGCGGGGCGACCCGCGCCGTCACCCTCCTGGTCTCCGGCCTGCACTTCGGCCTCATGATCGCCCTCGCGGCGGTCGGCCTGTCGATGGTGTTCGGCACCACCGGGCTCACCAACTTCGCCCACGGCGACCTGGTCACCTTCGGCGGCGTCATGGCGCTGCTGTTCAACGTCACGCTCGGCCTGCCCGTGTGGGTCGCCGCCATCGCGGCGGTGCTCCTCGGCGCGGCCTTCGGCTGGGCCCAGGACTGGGGCCTGTGGTCCCCGCTGCGCCGCAGGGGGACCGGCCTGGTCTCGATGATGATCATCTCGATCGGCGTGGCCCTGCTCATCCGCAACGCGACGCTGTTCTTCATCGGCGGCGAGCGCCTGCGCTACTCCGACTACGTGGGCCAGACGCCCTGGGACTTCGGCTGGCTCGTGGTCACCCCGAAGGAGGTCGTCACCGGCCTCATCGCCCTCGCGGTCTGCATCCTCGTCGGCGTCGCCATGATGTACACCAGGCTCGGCAAGGCGACCCGCGCCGTGGCCGACAACCCGTCGCTCGCGGCCTCCACCGGCATCGACGTCAACAAGGTCGTCCGCCTGGTGTGGACGATGGGCGGCGCGCTCGCGGCCATGTCCGGCGTGTTCCTGTCGATCAGCGACGGCGTCAAGTTCGACATGGGCCAGCACCTGCTGCTGCTCGTGTTCGCCGCGGTCGTCCTCGGCGGTCTCGGCACCGCCTTCGGCGCGTTCGTCGGCGCCATGCTCATCGGCGTGTTCGTGCAGCTGTCCACGCTCGTGGTCGCGCCCGAGCTGAAGTACGTCGGCGCGCTGGCCGTCCTCATCATCATCATGCTCACCAGGCCCCAGGGCATCCTGGGCCGCCGCGAGCGAATCGGTTAGGAGGCCACGCGATGGATTGGCAATTCGTATTCAGCCAGGCGCTGACGCAGGCCATCGGGCCGACGATGCTCGTGTACGCCCTCGGCGCGATCGGCCTGAACCTCCAGTTCGGGTACACGGGCCTGCTCAACTTCGGGCAGGCGGCGTTCGCCGCCATGGGCGCGTACGGCCTGGCCCTCGGCGTCGTCGCCTGGGGCCTGCCGTTCTGGTGGGCCGTGGTCATCGGGCTCGGGGCGGCGTGCGTCATGGCGCTGCTGCTGGGCATCCCGACGCTGCGCCTGCGGGCCGACTACCTCGCGATCGTGACGATCGCGGCGGCCGAGATCGTGCGGCGGCTCGCCCGCGCCACGGTCTGGGCCGACACCACCGGCGGCTCGGACGGCATGCGCGGCTTCTCGGAGCCGTTCTTCGCGCTGATCCCCTGGGACCGCGAGTCGACCTGGACGCTCCTGTTCGTGTCGATGGACAGCGGCCGCCTGGCCGTGGACTTCGGGATCTTCGAGCTCCAGTACTCCTACCGCGACACGTGGATCATGGTGGTGGGCTGGGCGCTGGTGCTGTTCTTCACCGGGATCATGGCGCTGCTCATCCACAGCCCGTGGGGCCGCGTCCTCAAGGGCATCCGCGAGGACGAGGAGGCCGTGCGCAGCCTCGGCAAGAACGTCTTCGCGTTCAAGATGCAGGCGCTGGTCCTGGGCGGCATCATCGGCGCGGTTGCGGGCTTCCTGTTCGCGCTCAGCCGCGCGAACGTCCAGCCGGACACGTTCACCACGGACTTCACGTTCTACTTCTACGTGGTCCTCATCCTCGGCGGCGCGGCCCGGATCTTCGGGCCCGTGCTCGGCGCGGCGCTGTTCTGGTTCCTCTACAACATCCTGTCGCAGGGGCTGAGCCAGGCGATCCGCGCCGACGTCATCCCCCCGAGCGTCCTCGACTCGACGCAGGTGGGCCCGCTGGTGTTCCTCCTGCTGGGCCTGGGCATGGTCCTGCTGCTGATCTTCCGGCCGCAGGGGCTTATCGGCAACAAGAAGGAGCTGTTGTTCGATGTCCGATAAGGAGACGAAGGCGGGGAAGACCGCCGCGGGCGCGGCGCTGGCCGGGGTGCCGCCCGAGCCGGGCGCCCCGAAGCAGGACGCGATCCTGTCGGCGACCGGCGTGCGCCGGGCGTTCGGCGGCCTCGTGGCCGTCGACGTCGAGCACGTCGAGATCCAGCGGGGCACCATCACCGCGCTCATCGGCCCGAACGGGGCGGGGAAGACGACGTTCTTCAACCTGCTCACCGGGTTCGACCGGCCCAGCAAGGGCTCGTGGGAATTCGACGGGCGCCGCGCCGACCGGATGCGCTCCTACCAGGTGGCGCGGGCGGGCATGGTCCGCACGTTCCAGCTGACCAAGGCGCTCACCCGCATGACCGTCCTCGACAACATGCTCATCGGCGCCGCCGACCAGGTCGGCGAGCGCATGTGGGCGGGGCTGTTCCCCGGGCTCTGGAAGAAGCAGGAGGCCGAGAACCAGGAGCGCGCCCTGGCGCTGCTGGAGCGGTTCAAGCTCATCGAGAAGCGCGAGCACTACGCCGGGGAGCTCTCCGGCGGCCAGCGCAAGCTCTTGGAGATGGCGCGGGCGCTCATGCTGGAGCCGAAGATGATCATGCTCGACGAGCCGATGGCCGGGGTGAACCCGGCGCTGAAGCAGTCGCTGCTGGAGCACATCAAGGACCTGCGCGAGGACGGCATGACCGTCCTGTTCGTGGAGCACGACATGGACATGGTCCACGAGATCGCGGACTGGGTGGCCGTCATGGCGGCCGGGCAGCTGATCACCGAGGGGACGCCGGACCAGATCTCGGCGGACCAGCGGGTCATCGACGCGTACCTGGGCGCCCACCACGACGCGGCACAGCATTAGGAGACGACATGAGCGACAACGAGATCGAGGGCATCGCTCCGACGGGTGCCCCCATCGACGAGAGCCTTGAGTCGGACACCGAGGTATGCAGCCGCGAGGGGCACCTGGCGGCCTCGGGGGACGCGCTGCTGCGCGCCGACGAGGTCACCGCCGGGTACATCCCGGGCGTGTCGATCCTGAACGGGACGGACCTGTACGCGAACGAGGGCGAGCTCGTCGGCATCATCGGCCCCAACGGGGCCGGGAAGTCGACGCTGCTCAAGGCCATGTTCGGCCTGGTGGGCATCACCACCGGGAAGGTGACCCTGCGCGGGGAGGACATCACGAACCGCAAGGCGCACCAGCTGGTGCCGCTGGGGGTCGGGTTCGTGCCGCAGACGAACAACGTGTTCGCGGCGCTCACCGTCGAGGAGAACCTCGAAATGGGGGTGTTCCTGCGGCCGAAGGCGTTCCGGGAGCGGTTCGGGTTCGTGACGGACCTGTTCCCGGTGCTCGGGGACCGGCGCACGCAGCGGGCCGGGTCGCTCTCGGGCGGCGAGCGGCAGATGGTGGCGATGGGCCGGGCGCTCATGATGGAGCCGTCGGTGCTGCTGCTGGACGAGCCGTCGGCGGGCCTGTCCCCCGCGATGCAGGACGAGGTCTTCTTCAACACGAAGCAGATCAACCAGACCGGCGTCACGGTGGTCATGGTCGAGCAGAACGCGCGGCGGTGCCTCCAGATCTGCGACCGCGGGTACGTGCTGGACCAGGGCCGCAGCGCCTACACCGGTCCCGGCGCGGGCCTGATCGACGACCCGAAGGTCGTCGAGCTGTACCTCGGCACCCTCGGGCGCGCGAGCTAGCAGCACACGCAAAGGGGAGAGCCCCCCGGGTCCTGTGGTCCCGGGGGGCTCTCCCTTTGTGCGCGTTGAGAACTACTCCTCCAGCTCGCCGAAGCGGTACTCGAGGTTCTCGTAGGTGTTGTCGGCCAGGTACTGGTAGATGCCGATCGTCGCGGCCGTGACGTCGCCCTCCGCCGAGAACTCGATCGGGCCGGAGTAGCCCTGGTAGTTGATATCCGCCGTGTTGTCCTCGGCCAGCAGCTCGTAGCACTCGGTGAAACCGGTGCACTCGGTGCCGCCGCCGGAGACGTCGACCAGGTTGTCCTTGATGACCTCGGAGTCGATGCTGTCGCCCGCGATCGCGGCGAGCGCGACGAGCGAGGTGGCGTCATAGGACTCGGGACCGTACGTGAAGTCGGTCAGGTCCGGGTTCACGCCGAGGAGGCGCTCCTGGATGCCCGCGGTGTCGGCGCCCGGGAAGGTGCCCTTGGCGCCCTCCAGGAAGCCCGGGTCGAAGGTCTCCGAGTAGTCTGCGAGGTTGCCGTCCACGAAGTACCAGGGAACCTCCTGCGTGCTCAGCCCGCCTTCGGCGAGGGCCGGGCCCAGGTTCACGATCTCGTTGAACGTGATCAGGACGATCGCGTCGGCGCCGGACTCGGCGACTGCGCTGACCTCGGCCGAGAACTCGGTCGCGGTCGGGTCGTAGATGAGCTTCTCGACGACTTCGCCGCCGAACTCGGTGAAGTTCTGCTCGACCGAGTCGGCCAGGCCGGTGCCGTAGGCGTCCTGGAGCGCGAGGATCGCGATCTTCTCGTGGCCGTCCTGGATGATCGTGTCGGCGAGGACGCGGCCCTGGAGGACGTCCGAGGGCGCGGTGCGGAAGTAGTAGTCGCCGCGCTCGTAGGTGGTGAAGTCGGGCGACGTGTTCGCCGGCGACACCTGGACGATGCCCTCTTCGTAGAGCTTGTCGATGAACTGGAAGGAGACGCCCGAGGAGGCCGCGCCGATGACGGCGTGCACGCCCTGCGCGATGAGGGCGTCGGCGGCCTGGGTGGCGATGTCGGTCGAGGTGTCGCCGGAGTCCTCGTGGAAGACCTCGGCGCAGCTGCCGAGCACGCCGCCGGCCTCGTTGATCTCCTCGATGGCGAGGTCGACGCCGGCGAACTCGGGCGGGCCGAGGAAGGCGAGGGAGCCGGTCTGCGGCAGGATCGTGCCGACCTTCAGGCCGTCCTCGCTCTCGGTACATGCGCCACCGGTCGCGCCGTCGTCGTCGTCAGAACCGCAGGCGACCAGCGAAAACGCGGTGACACCGACGGTGGCTACGGCGAGCAGTGCTCGGGGAAAGCGAGCCATTGTTTCTCCTAGTGAGTGTTCGAGATGGATCCGCACGTGGACATGGAGGTTGACGTGATCCGAGTTACAGCCTATGGCAGTGAAGGGGCCTGTGGCAGACACCGTGACCACACCCGTTCCTGTTTGTGATGGCACCGTGACCTTGTTGCAACCGCTTTTCCGGGAAGGCAATCGGAGGTTTCCGGGCGGTCGCGGAACTCCCCCGCACGGGGGAGGCGGTTCGCCCCCGCGCGGGAGGAACCGGAGCCGCGGGACGGCGAGGCTGAAGGCATGACAACGGAACCCGTCACCCAGCCCCGCAAGCGCACCGGGCGCGCCGCCGTCATCGCGGCGTTCCTGTGGTCGCTCACCGCGATCCCGATCGGCCTCTGGCAGCTCCTCGACCCGGCCGGCGGCCCCTTCACCCACGAGCTGTACGAACCCACGTTTCCCCTCCCCGACGCCGTCCCCGCCTGGACCGCGCCCGCCGCGCTCATCGCCGCCGGCGTCCTCGGCCTCCTCGCCGCCCGCGCCAGGCCCGCCCTGTGGCCCGTCGCGGCCGCCTACGCGGTGGTCTTCGGGATGCTCCTGAGCACCACCTCGCCGATCGCCTTCGCCGGATACCTGTGCGCGTTCGCCCTGCCGCTCGCGGTCGCCGCGGCCCCGGTCCTGCTCGCCCGCGGCGCGGTCGGGCGAATCGTCGCCGCCGCCGCGGTCGCCGCCCTCCTGGCGGTCCTCGGCCTCACCGGCGTCGTCGACTACGGCGCCGTCGGGGAGTTCCTGCGGATGCTCGGCGGCCGCTTCGCCGAGATCGGCGTCTACATGCTCGTCCAGGTCTGGGTCGTCGCCGGCGGCTTCATCTGGGCCGCACTCGCCTTGAGCCTCATCCTGAACGGCCGCGACGGCCGAAGCGCCCCCGCGTGGCTCGCCCCCGAGCGGGCCGCCCGGTGGGGCCGGGCCGCGAGCTGGATCGCGTTTGCCTGCGCGCTCCCCTACGGGCTCACCCGCCTGACGTGGCTGACCCCGTGGGCGTGGCTGGGCGGCCCGATCGACTCGTCGCAGATCGACCCCGCCATCCGCGCGTGGGGCCTGTGCCTGGGCTTCGCGGCCCTCGGCGGCGGCCTCCTGTGCCTGGGCATGACCTACCGGTGGGGCACGCGCTGGCCGTTCTGGATGCCGGTGGTCAAGGGCCGCCCGGTCCCGCCGAAGCTCGCGATCGTCCCCGCGACGGCGGTGGCCGCGCTGTTCACGTTCACGTCGCTCCCGTTCGTGGCCCTGGCTATCCGCCAGGACGCCCTCGAACTGGTGTGGGGCTTCCCGTTCTACATTTGGGGCCCGGCCCTGGCGGCGGCGACGCTGGCCTATGCGATCCGGCGCGGCGTGGTGGAAGCCCGCTAGACTGACGCTCTCGCAATAGATTCCAGCTCATTCCGCAAACTCTTTCAGAGGGAGCAAGTACATGCTCGACATCCTGGTCGTCGGCGGCGTCGGCGTCGACACGATCGTGCGGGTCCCCGAGATCGCGATCGGCGAGGGCGACTCGCTCGGCGTGGAGCCGATCCTCGACTACGTGGCGCACACCGGGAACGGAGTCGCCCTCGGGTGCCTGCACCTGGGCCTGGCCACGCGGTTCATCGACTACATCGGCGACGACGAGCAGGGCGCGCTGGTGCGCCGCCACTACGAGGAGCACGGCCTGGACTTCCGGTACCTGATCTCCCCGAACGGGACCTCGCGGTCGGTGAACCTCGTCGACGCCGGCGGGCGGCGCTACTCCTTCTACGACTACCGCCACGCCGCCGACCTGCGGATGCCCGAGGCGTTCTTCGGACCCCATGTGGCCGAGGCGAAGCACGTGCACGTGTCGATCCCCAACCACACCCGGGACGTGCTCACCGCGATCCCCGAGGGCGTGACGGTCTCGACCGACCTGCACGGCTGGGACGGCGAGGCCGAGCACCAGAAGGACTTCGCGCGCCGCGCGGACCTGGTGACCCTCTCGGCGGCGCGCCTGGGCGGCGACCCGGAGAAGGCGATGCGCTGGATCGTCGACAACGGCCGGGCCGCGGTCGTCATCGCGACGGACGGTGAGGACGGCGGGTACGTCCTCGAACGGGGCGGCTCGCTGGAGCGGTACCGGGCGATCGACCCGGTCGCCGAGCTCGGCGCGGTCGCCGAGGAGTGGGCGTCGTGGGCGCCGGTGGACTCCAACGGCGCGGGCGACGCGTTCGTGTCGGGCCTGCTGTGGGCCCGCGGGCGGGGCGCGGATCTCGCGGAGGCGCTCGACGCGGGCCGGGTCGCGGGCGCGTACGCGTGCCGCACGAAGGGCACGAGCACGGCGCTGATCTCGGCGGAGCTGATGGCCGAGAGCCTTGCGGCCCTGAAGAAGTAAGCGGACATGGAACGGCCGCCGACCTTGTGGTCGGCGGCCGTGTCGCGTCTACTGCGGTTCGTTCCCGCGGTTGGCGGTCATGGCCTTGGCGCGGGCGATGACGTCGTCGAACGGGGAGGGCTCGGCCGGGGTCGGCCGGACCGCGTCGCGGTGCTCGGGCTGGACCACCAGCATGAACAGGGCCCCCGCGACCGCGGCCACGACGGGCGCGCCGAGGCCGATCTCGGCGACCGGCCAGTTCCCGGCGTGCGCGCCGGTGGCGATCATGTACGCGGCCCACACCGGGATCGACCAGGCCCCGGCGAGGACGAGCAGGTCGCGGCGGCGGCGCAGCTCGGGGCGGATGAGCCAGACGAGGAAGTCGAGCCAGGCGCCAGCGAGGAGGAACACCCACACGTACGCGCCGTTCTCGAAGCCGGTGAACGCCCCGGCCATGATGCACGGGTACGCGAACACGACGGTGAAGAACCCGAGCGGCAGCCGGAACCGGCCGGTCGTGAACACCGCCAGCGCGAGGACGAGGACGGTCGTGAAGACCATGCCCGCCACGGGACCCGAGTCGAAGCCGAAGCGGCCTTCGAGGCCGATGCCGGTCTCGAAGGGCGTCTTGGTGAACGGCACCAGGTAGTTCAGGAAGAGCACGAGGCTCGCGACCAGGAAACCGAGCGAGAGCGCGGGCGCGGCGAGGCGCGCTTCGATGGGGATCGGCTCGGGTTCGACCCGGAGGGTCTCGCGGCGCCAGGCCGACAGCCAGGGGGCGAGGGTGATGAGGACGCCTCCGGCGGCGAGGCCGAGGTGCGAGGGGCTGAAGAAGATGTCGAGGTTCGTCTCGATGCCGAGCAGCTCGTGCCAGATCATGTCGACGATGCCGGAGACGAGGAACAGCGGGATGCCGATCAGCGCGGGCCCGTAGCCGTGCGGGACGGCGGCCATGCCGGTGCGGCCCTCGGCGCGGTGGGCGCGCACGAGGATCCACACGATCCAGGCCGCGGTGGCGGCGAAGCCGGTGTAGAAGGCCAGGTGCCACCAGGTGAAGAAGGACTCGGCCCAGTCGCGGGCGTGGGCGTTGACGTCGAGGATCAGCCCGCCGATGAACCACGCCGAGAACGCGGCGGTGGTCAGGTCCTGCCACCAGGCGGCGAAGACGCGGGGCTGCCGGGAGTCGGCCAAGAGGTGCATCTTGTACTCCAGCAATCGGTCAAGGGGGGTGATGGCCATGAGGTCATCATGGCCCACCCGGACCAGCGGCGCAATCACTGGATTGTCACCGTCTGCGCACTGTGCTCAGACGAAGCGCACCAGGAACAGCTTCGGCCACTGCTTGCCGGTGATGTAGAAGGTGTGGTCTTCCTCGGCTTTCGCAATGCCGTTGAGGACGTCGGCACCTGCGGCTTCCTCGTCGGTGAGCAGACCCGATGCGTCTACTTGGGCTTCGACCACGCCCGACTCGGGATCAATCCCGATGATCTGGTCGGTCTGCCAGATGTTCGCCCACACCGTTCCGTTGCTGCATTCGAGCTCGTTGATGGAGAAGACGGGCTCGCCGCCCTCGTTCTCGACGTCGACCGTGCCGGTCTCCTCGAAGGTGACCGGGTCGCGGAAGGTCAGGGTGGCGGAGCCGTCGCTCATGACGAGTCGCTCGCCGTCGTAGCAGATGCCCCAGCCCTCGCCCTCGTATTCGACGGTCTCGATGATGTCGAGGGTGACGAGGTCGCGCTTGTAGGCGCGGTGCTCCTGCCAGGTGATCTGCCAGATGGCGTCGTCAGTGAGGGTGAGGCCTTCGGCGAAGTCCTCGGCGGGGAGGTCTTGGGAGGCGAGCACTTCACCCGTCTCAGGGTCGATGATGCGTATGTCGGATTCGCCGTAGAGGCCGGCGCTCTCGTAGAGGACCGTGCCGAACTCGGGGTGCTCGCCGAGTTCGAGGCCCTGCGTGAAGGAGCCGGGGTCGTGGTCGTAGGTCTCGACGACCTCGACCGTGGCGTTCAGGTTCCCGTCAGGCTCGGGGATCACGCGGTCGCTCTCCTCCGCAGCCGCATCGCCTGTGCTGCATCCGGCCAGCGCGAGGAGTCCCGCCGCCGTGAGGGCGAGGCCGTGCCGGGCCGCCCGCTTCTCATCGAACATTGAACTCGTCTCCAGGTGCTTCAGGGGTGATGCCTCGTACCGTATCGGTCATGGCAAACGAGGACAAGAGGTGAATCGAAGCGTTTGCCGCGCATCGGGGGGAGACCGAAACCCGCGGCTCAGGAGGGGCCGGCTCGCAGGCCGCTCTCAGCTCTTCTTGAGCCAGCGGGTGACGGTCGCCGAGACGGTCACGTCGACGCGCTCGGGCAGGGCGGCCACGGCCGCGTCCAGCTCGGCCGCGCCGTGGTGGCGGGCGCTCGGCCCCATCCCCACGAGCAGACGTACGGCCTCGTGTCCGAGGCCGATCGAATAGGAGATCTCGTCGGTCCGCTCGGCCTCGAACACCGAGCTGAGCTGGTCGGCGGTCCGCTGCGGTTTAGCGGGGTCGACGCTCAGCAAGTCCAAGGCGTCGACGAGTTCGCGGAGGTGGTCCAGCCGGGGGGTCAGGACCACCAGAGCGCCTCTTGGGTGGAGGACGCGTGCGATCTCGTCGGCGTTGCGGGGGGCGAAGACGTTCAGCACCGCGGCGGCGGCGCCGTCGCGTACAGGGAGTCGATTCCACGCGTCGGCGAGCACCGCGGCGAGTCGCATCTGAGTTCCGGCGGCTCGCCGCGGTTCGTCGTCCCCGGGACCCTGCTCTTCGAAGACCACGCGCTTGGCGCAGCGGCGCAGCGCGTACTTCGAGGTGTCGAGGCCGATGCCTTCGCGCCCAGCGTCTTTGGCTAGGGCCGCGGCGAGGTAGTGGCCGGTGCCGCAGCCCGGTTCGATGATGACGCCGGGGGCGTCGGTGACCGAGGCGGCCGCGACCGCCGCGAGCAGCGGGTCGTAGGCGCCGGAGGAGAGGAACTCCTCGCGGGCGGCGACCTGGTCGGCGGTGTCGCCGGTGGTCGCGTTCGAGCCGGGCGCGAGCAGCGGCGCGTAGCCCTGCTTGGCGAGGTCGAAGGAGTGGCCGTCCGGGCAGGACAGGCGGCGGTCGGCCTGGTCGAGGCCCTGGCCGCAGTTGGGGCAGGCGAGCGCGCCGAGCGCGGGCAGCGTCACGCTCCGGCCTCGGGGTCGATGAGGCGGAGGAAGGCGCGGAAGGACGCGGGCATGTCGACGCTTTCGGGTTCGTGGAGCCACTGGAACTGGAGACCGTCCATGATCGCGACCAGCAGCGGCGCGGCCTCCTCCGGGGTGATCCCGGAAGGGAGCCGGTCACCCCACTGGCCGCGCAGCGTGATCGCCATGTCGCGGCGCACCAGCCGGTAGCGCTCCCGGAAGTACGGGCCGGCCGGGTGGTCCTCGGTGACGGACTCGCCCAGCAGCGCCGAGAAGGTCCGCACGATCGCGGCCCGGTGCGAGTTGGCCTCGACGACGCCGATGGCCTGGCTGATCGTCATGGGGTCCTCGCCGATGACGCGCTCGCCGGAGTCCCACTCGTCGCGCATGGTGAGCACCGCGATCAAGAGGTCCTCTTTGGACGGGAAGTAGTGGAGGAGGCCCTGCTGCGTCAGGCCCACTTTCTCGGCGACGGCGGCGAGGCTCGCGCCCCGGTAGCCGCGCTCGGCGATGACCTCCATGGCGGCCCGGACGATCTCCTCGCGGCGGGCCTGCCCGCGGGCGCCGTGGCGGACGCCGTGCGGCCTCGGCGGGTTCGTCATGGGCGCGCCCCGATTCTGGACTCGGTCTCGATGGGCCCCCAGCATAGGTAATCACGATTCGGTAACAAGCACTACCGGTCACTCGGCGAACGTGGCAGACTCCTTGGTACTCCCCCTCGTCCCCCCTTGTCATGCAGAGGAGCCCGAGCGATGGCGCTCGACCCGGACCCCGCGGCCGCCCCCGCGCTCACCGCGCCCCGCGGCTTCGTCCTCAGCGCGGCCCTCTCCAACTGGAGCCTGTGGACCGCGCTCCTCACCCCCGGCATCCTCACCCTCGCCATCCGCGTCCCCCAGATCGCCGGCGACGACTACGAAGGCGTGTACTCCCTGGTCCTGACCACCGGCGTCCTCGTCGGCATGTTCGGGAACCCCCTGTGGGGGCGCCTGTCCGACCGCACCCGCTCGCGCTTCGGGCGCCGCCGCCCCTGGATCGCGCTCGGCGCGCTCGCAGGGGTTGCCGGGACCGCCGTCATCGCGCTCACCCCGCACGTGTGGACCCTCGTCCTCGGCTGGCTCCTCGCCCAGGCCGGGTTCAACGCCGCGCTCGCCGCGACCATGGCGACCGTCCCCGAACTGGTCCCCGCGAAGGACCAGGGCCGCGTCTCCGGCGCCTTCGGGGCCGCGATCACCGGCGGGTTCCTCACCGGCTCGCTGATCGCCGCGATCACGCAGGACACCACCGTCATGTTCCTGCTCCCGTGCGCCCTCGTCCTCGTGTGCACCGGCGCCTTCGTGCTCACCCTCCACGACCCGCCAGTGGACGCGCCCCGGAAGCCGTTCTCGCTCAAGGAGTTCGTCGGGACGTTCGGGTTCGACCCGCGCCGCCACCGCCAGTTCGGGTGGGTGTGGCTGACGAAGTTCTGCTTCACCGCCGGGCTCGCCGCGCCCTCCAGCTACATGGTCTTCTACCTCGCCGCCCGGCTCGGCCTCTCCGCCGCCGAGGCCGCGGCCGTCGTCGGCCTGGTCTTCACCGCGAACTTCAGCGTCCAGACCGCCGTCGCCCTCACCACCGGGTGGGTCTCCGACCGCATCGGGCGCCGCCGCCCCTTCGTCGTCGCAGCCGGGCTCCTCGCCGCGACCGGGCTGGTCGTCATGGCCTTCGCCGACGGCCTGCCGCAGATCCTCGCCGGCCAGGCGTTCATCACCCTCGCGGGCGGCCTGTTCGGCGCCATGGACGGCGTCCTCGTCTTCCAGACCCTCCCCGACCGCGACGCCCCCGCGAAGGACCTCGGCGTCGCCAACCTCGCCAACGGCGCGCCACTGGCGATCCTCCCGCCCCTCGCCGCCGCCCTGGTCGCCGCGGGCGACAGCGACTACACGCTGCTCTTCCTCATCTGCTCCGGCTTCGCGCTCGCCGCGGTGGCCGCCGTGAGCCGGGTGAAGAGCGTACGGTGACGCCCCTGCGAAGGAAACCGAGAGAAAGGAAGGGCTGGACCATGACCGAATGGACCGTCCCCGCCGACGGGCCCGGCTACGACGAGGCCGTCGAGGCCGCGCTCGCGAAGCTGGACCTGGAGACCAAGGCCGACCTGCTGGCCGGCATCGACATGTGGCGGACCCTCGCCGCCCCCGACGCGGGCCTGCGGTCGATGACCGTCTCCGACGGGCCCATCGGCGTGCGCGGGCGCTTCTGGACCGCCGCCGACCCGTCCCTGGCCCTGCCGAGCCCCACCGCCCAGGCCGCGTCGTGGGACCCGGCCCTGGTGCGGCGCATCGGGAACCTGCTGGCGGCCGAGGCCCGCCGCAAGGACGTCGACGTGCTCCTCGCGCCGACGATCAACCTGCACCGGTCCCCGCTCGGCGGGCGCCACTTCGAGGCGTTCAGCGAGGACCCGTACCTGACCGGGCGCATCGCCGAGGCGTACGTCGCGGGCGTCCAGGAGCACGGCGTCGGCACCACCATGAAGCACTACGTCGCCAACGACGCCGAGACCGACCGGTTCACCGTCGACAACGTCATCGGCGAGCGCGCCCTGCGCGAGCTGTACCTGCGGCCCTTCGAGATGGTCGCCGCCGCGGTCAACCCGTGGGGCGTCATGACCGCGTACAACACGGTCAACGGCACCACCATGACCGCGCACAAGGAGCTCATGGACGTCCTGCGCGAGGAGTTCGGCTTCGACGGGTTCAACGTCTCCGACTGGGGCGCCGCGCGCCACACCGTCGAGGACGTCGAGGCCGGCCTCGACCTGGCGATGCCCGGCCCGCTCACCGTGTTCGGCAAGCAGCTCGTCGACGCCGTCCGCGAGGGCCGCACCACCGAGGAAGCCGTGGACGCGAACGTGCGCCGCATCCTCAAGCTCGCCGCCCGCGTCGGCGCCCTCGACGGCGTCGAAGCCGCGGTCACCGGCCGCATCGAGGCGATCGAGGACCCCGACGCGCTCCTGCGCGAGATCGCCCGCCGGTCCTTCGTCCTCGCCAAGAACGACGTCCCCGCCGGCGACGAGACCACGATCCTGCCGCTCCACCCCGACGTCATCCACCGCCTGGCCCTCATCGGCCCGGCCGCCGACGAGGCCCGGATCCTCGGCGGCGGCTCCGCCACCGTGTTCCCGCCGCGCGTGGTCTCCCCGCTCGACGGCCTGCGCGCCAAGCTCGGCGACCGCGTCGTCTACGAGCAGGGCGTCGACCTGTTCGAGCAGATCCAGGCCGCGGGCCGCGGCTTCGAGCTGACCGCGCGGCCCGTCAAGAAGGACGGCACCGCGCTCCCGGCCGAGCCGCTCGCGAACGGCGACGTCAAGTGGATGGGGTACGTGCCCGGCGGCCTCACCGCCGACGAGTTCGGCTTCGCGCTCCTCGAAGGCCGCTACACCGCGGCCAAGACCGGCGAGCACGTCTTCGGCACCCGCGGCTTCGGGCACCACAAGCTCGTCATCGACGGCGAGACCGTGTTCGACCAGGACCAGGAGTTCACCGGCGACGACCCGTTCGAGGCGTTCTTCGGGCCCGGTGTGGAGCGGATCCGCCTCGACCTCGTCGAGGGGCAGACCCTGGAGCTGCGCCACGAGTTCGCGCCGTTCGACTTCCCGCCCGGGTTCCCGCCCTCGGTCCTGTTCGGGCTCATGCACACCGAGCCGCGGCCCGATGAAGAAGCGCTGATCGAATCCGCGGTCGCCGCCGCCCGCGACGCCGAGATCGCCATCGTCGTCGTCTCCACCACGGCCCTCACCGAATCCGAGGGCTTCGACCGCACCGACCTGCGCCTACCCGGCCGCCAGGACGAACTCGTCGCAGCCGTCGCCGCCGCCAACCCGAACACGATCGTCGTCGTCAACACCGGCTCCCCGGTCGAGATGCCCTGGGCCGACTCCGTCGCCGGCATCCTCCTCACCTGGTTCCCCGGCCAGGAGGGCGGCAACGCCCTCGCCGAGGTCCTCCTGGGCGCCGAACCCGGCGGCCGCCTGACGACGACCTGGCCGAAGACCCTCGCGGACGCACCCGTGACCCAGGTCGTCCCCACTCCCGAGGGAGAACTCCACTACGACGAGGGCGTCTTCATCGGCTACCGCGCCTGGCAGCAGCGCGGCACGACTGAACCGGCCTTCTGGTTCGGCCACGGCCTCTCCTAT
This sequence comes from Glycomyces dulcitolivorans, assembly GCF_003265355.1. Lineage (GTDB taxonomy): Bacteria > Actinomycetota > Actinomycetes > Mycobacteriales > Micromonosporaceae > Glycomyces > Glycomyces dulcitolivorans. Next base: position 46,528 of record NZ_QFRW01000328.1, read on the forward strand.
ACCGAGTGGGAGTACAAGTCCCTCGAAATCGAGGGCAATTCGGCCAAGGTGAAGGTCAAAAACCAAGGCGCGGTAAAGGGCCGCGAAGTGGTCCAGCTCTACCTCTCCCCCGACGAGTCCGTCGAAATCCCGGGAGGCATCGAGCAGACCCGCCTCGCGGGCTTCGCCGCGATCGAGGCAGGGCCGGGCGAGGAGGTCGAAGTGGTGATCGAGCTCGAAGAGCGCTCGTTCCAGTACTGGAACGAGGAGAAGCACGCATGGCAGCGCGTCGAAGGCGTGTGGACGGCGAAGGCCGGAAGGAACGTGGCGGACCTCGGATTGAGCGCCGTCGTCAAGTAGGCCTGACCGATTGAGGGATAGGAAAAAGAGAGGGCCGGGGGCTTGGGACCCCGGCCCTCTTCACGTGCTCAAGGTATTCAGAACCCGGGCGAGTCCTCGCGGATGGCGCGGTCGCTCCGGGCGGGGGTCGTGACCCCGGCGGAGTCCCAGGGCTCGGCCTTCGGAGGCTCGTCGGCGCTGGTCGTGAAGTTCTCGATGATCTCGCCGAACTTCGTGTCCTTGATCTTGTCCTGCGCCGCGTTCACCGCCTTGCCCGCCTGGTTGCGGACCGACGACGCGACCTGCTGGACCTTGTCGTTGCCGGTCACCCGGCGCGTGTAGTCCACGATCTGGTCGTAACGCTCCCGGCCGGCCTTCGCCCCCAGGATGTACCCGACCGCGAACCCGGCTACGAGATACCACTTCCGCATGTTTGCCTCCCCCGGCCGACCCTCGGGCCGGACGCTGCCTCGTCGACTGTGCGTCCCCGCACACAGCGGCCATTCTGCCGCATTCAGGAGTGCCCCGCCGGACCAAGCGCGAAACGCACCCCCCGAATCCACCCGCCCGGGGCCCACGCCACACCCACCCCGGTGGCACCCGCCCCCACCGCTCCTGTAATCTCGTATCCGGTTCGCCGCACGGCAGAACACCTTCCCCAATAGCTCAATTGGCAGAGCAGCCGACTGTTAATCGGCAGGTTCTTGGTTCGAGTCCAAGTTGGGGAGCAGATACAGAAAGGCCGGTCGTATTCGACCGGCCTTTTGGCTTTCCTCTCTCGATCAGCGCTCCTCGGAGGCGGCGGTTGTGTCGCGGATCTGGCGGCAGATCACGGCTGCGGTCCAGCCGAGAGCAAGGAGCATCAGACCGAAGCCCGCGATCGAGGCGCCGACGAACTGGCCCGCGGGGTTGGAAACGTCCACCCCGCCGTACATGGCGCTGGAGTCGAAGTCGGTGGTGGCGAGCCAGATGATCACGCCGAGTCCGAGCGCACAGGCGCCGGTCGTGACCATTCCGGTGAGCAGGGGGTTGTCGAGGGGTCGTTTGTTCTCCATCCACCGACGGTAGGCGGATCCGCCGTGTCGAGAAAGCACACGAACGGCTGGAACGACCGCGCGTTCGGCGGACTCCGTGCGCGAGCGGGAGTCCATACGCTGAGTCGATGAGGGACTTCGACACTGAGATAGAGAAGGCGGTCAACCGGGCGGGGAGAACCGCCGGTTGGATGTTCGCCATCGGGGTGCTGACCCTGCTGGTGGGGATCTTCGCGAGCTTCGGGACCTACGGGTTCGCGTTCGTCGCGGCGCTGCCCGGCGCGGGGCTCATGTTCGCGCTGGGGGTCATCATCAACCTGCAGGGGATGCAGCTCATGGAGACCTGGCGGCAGGGCCGCCGGTCTGAGGGGAATGCACCCTGACAGCCGGCGGTCCCTGAGGGTCCCGATCGCTTCGATGCGCCCTCGGCCATCACTCGTACGGGTGGCATGACGAGCGATCCGCAACGGGTCCACTCGCCGTCGCGTGTAGCCGGCATTCACCACCCGAGCTCGCATGAAGCCGACGAACACGAAGGCCTGGGCGATGTCCCGGCCATCGTCCCCATGCGCACCGGACCGCACCGCACGAAAGGCCATCCCTCATGAGCACCGAACCCGAGACGGAACCGAACAGTGAGACCCGGGAGGACGCTCCCGCCGAATCCGAACCCACACCTGCACCCGCGGCGAGGCTGAAACGTCTTCTGCCGGTCTGGGCGATTCCGATCGCCACTGCGGTCGCCGGCGGCGCGATCGGCGCCGGGGCGGTCGGCGCGGTCGCGATCTCGACGCCTGAAACCGTGACGGTCACGGAGACCGTCACCGTCGACCCTGCCGAGGAGGAGCATTTCGAACTGCTCCAGCGAGAAGGAGCGGTGAGCCAGCGCGAAATCGACGCGGCGATCTGGGAGGCGGAACTGCAGGCCTGGGAGGACGAGCTCTACGGGGCGGAGGCGGCGGCAGCCGCGGACACGATCACCGACGGAGTCTGGACCGTCGGCGTGGACGTCGAACCGGGCACCTACCGGGCCACGAATGTCAGTTCCGACTGCTACTGGGCGACCCTCGAAACCGGATCTAATGGCTCGGATATCGTCGACAACGACCTTCCTGGAGGAGGGAACCCGACAGTGACGTTGGAAGAGGGCTGGGACTTCCAGACCGACGGCTGCGGGGACTGGGTCAAACAGTAGAAGGCGGCGCGGGAGCGCCGCAGTCGTACCCGGGACCGAAGGTCCCAGGTACCGCACAGACCCCCGCACCGACCGACCGGTTCCATCGGCAGGCGAATTCTCGGTCGCGCGGATGCGTTGGGGCCCTGTACATTGAGGAACGCATCTCCCGGTGCGCAGTCTGCGGTTCCTTCATTCGCTTTGATTTCCCGCAGGCGGTCTGGTCTCGGGGGAGCCAATTCCGGAATGCGGTGCGCCCGGTGCGCAGGCGGTGGGTTCCTTCGGATCTGGAGGTTGCGGGTTCGACTCCCGTCATCGCGCGCAAGCGCGGTGCAGCTCGATCGGATCGAGCACCAGACAGCGTCCCGCCGCCGTCTCCGACCTCGGGCGCGCCGCTCCGGATACGGCTCCTTTTCGGCCGGCGCTCTGGGAGGCAAGACGTGGACAACGAGCGCCCGGTGCGCAGGTGCGGGTTCCTTCACCTTTTCAGTGGAAGACCCGGGTTCGAATCCCGGACCGCCCACACGGGCGGTTAGCTCAGCGGCCTAGAGCAGACGTGCTCCCGCGCCGACTTGATCTCGGGCGCTCGCTCTTCCGTCTCGTTCCCGTCGGAAGGACCCCCGTGCCCAAGTTCAACAAGCCGAAGACCAAGCCCGCGTTGGCATCGCCCGTCAGCAGCGAGCCCGCCCCCTCGGGCCGCACCGCTCAAGGCGCCCCCGGATACGCCCGCGACGCCAAGTCGGAGCTGTTCCTACTCGCCGTCACCAACATGGTCGGCGAGCAGACCTTCTACGAGACCGCCGACGGCCGCGACAACCGATTCGCCGAGCTCGTGCGGGCCGTCGCGGTCGAGAACGCCGACTGGACCGCCAGGTTCCTCGCATGGCTGCGGACCGGTGCAAACCTGCGGTCAGCGGCGCTCGTCGGCGGACTCGAAGCCGCCAAGGCGATGGCCGAGCACGGCGTCCCCGGCGGCCGGCAGATCGTCGCATCGGTGCTCCAGCGGGCCGACGAGCCCGGCGAGGCGCTCGCCTACTGGACCTCCGCATACGGCCGCGCCGTCCCGAAGCCCGTCAAGCGCGGCATCGCCGACGCCGCCGTCCGGCTCTACAACGAGCGGTCGGTCCTCAAGTACGACACCGCTTCGAAGGGCTACCGGTTCGGCGACGTCCTCAACCTCGTCCACGCCGCCGCGGCGACCAACAGGCAGAGCGACCTGTTCCAGCACATCTTGGACCGCCGGTACGGACGCGACGAGTCCGTACCCGACAGCCTCCGGACGATCCTCGCCGACCGGTCGCTGCGGGCCGAGGCCCGCGACCGCCCGGAGGCGATGCTCGATACGGACCGGTTGCGCGAGGCGGGAATGACCTGGGAAGACGCGCTCTCGCTGGCCGGTCCCCGGATAGACAAGGGCAGGCTGTGGGCGGCGCTGGTCCCGACGATGGGGTACATGGCGCTGCTGCGCAACCTCCGGAACTTCGACGAGGCCGACGTCCCGGACGAGGTCGCCGCCGCAGTGGCCGCGAAGCTCGCCGATCCCAGCGAGGTCGCGCGGTCCCGGCAGCTGCCGATGCGGTTCCTCTCGGCCTACCGGGCCGCGCCGTCGCTGCGTTGGGGCCACGCCTTGGGACAGGCGCTCGACCACTCGCTCGCGAGCCTCCCCGAGCTGAGCGGCCGGACGCTGATCCTGGTCGACACGTCGGGGTCGATGAACTCCCGTTTCTCCCGCGACGGGTCGCTGATGCGATGGGACGCCGCCACCGTGTTCGGACTCGCGCTGGCGCGGCGCTGCGAGGCCGCCGACGTGGTGTCCTTCTCGAACGGCTGGCGCGGGCACGAGGGCACCATGGTGTTCCCGCCGAGGAAGGGCGAGTCGCTGCTGAAGTCGGTCGACCGGTGGAGGTCCGACGGGTTCTTCATCGGCGGCGGCACCGACACCGAGGTCGCGGTCCGCCGCCACTACGCGGGCCAGGACCGGGTCGTGATCCTGACGGACGAGCAGGCTCACGCCGGCGGCGCCCTCGACGTCACCGCCGCGGTTCCCGAGCACCGGATGGTCTACACCTGGAACCTCGCCGGGTACCGGATGGGCCACGCGCCCTCCGGCACGCGGACCCGCCACACCTTCGGCGGCCTCACCGACGCGGCGTTCGCAATGGTCGGCCTCTTGGAGGCGGGGCGCAACGCCGACTGGCCCTTCTGAGGCCGCCGCATGCGCACAGCAGGGCCGGTCGGATTCGACCGGCCCTGCTTCGGTCGTCAGCGGAGGCCGTTGAAGAAGGCGGCGATGTCGGCGGCGAGTTCGGTCGGGGCGGCGTGGTGGAGGTAGTGGGAGTCCTGGTCGTAGATGTTCCAGGAGCGGATGTCGGCGTGGTCGCGCTGGGCGAAGTTGCGGATGCCGTGGAAGTCGCCGGAGGCGCCGGCGAGGGCGAGCGGGACGGTGGTGGGGGCGGTCGGGGCCTCGGCCTGGGCGTTCTCGTAGTAGAGGCGTGTGGAGGACCCGGCGGTGCCGGTGAACCAGTAGACGGCGACGTTGGTGAGGACGAAGTCGTCGTCGACGGTCTCGTCGAGGAGCTGGGCGTTCCAGCCGAGGAGCCCGACGGGCGAGTCGGCGAGGGCGTGCGCGAGGGTCTGCGGCTGCTGGGAGTGCAGGGTGTTGAACGCGGACTTGTGCTTCATGAAGTGGTCGAGGGTCTCCAGGGTCGCGAAGTCCTCGGGGGCGAGGCCCTCGAACTCGGCGGGGTCGCCGCTGGGGAAGGAGAACACCTGGGTGACGTGGACGCCCGCGACGTGCTCGGGGTCGGTGCGGCCGACCTCCGGGGAGATCATCGACCCGGCGTCGTTGCCGACCGCGCCGTAGCGGGTGTAGCCGAGGCGGGCCATCAGCTCGGCCCAGGCGCGGGCGATGCGCTGGTTGTCCCAACCGGGCTCGGTGGTCGGGCCGGAGAAGCCGAAGCCGGGAATCGAGGGGATGACGAGATGGAACCCGGCGGCGGTGAGGGGTTCGACGACGTCGAGGAATTCGACGACCGAGCCGGGCCAGCCGTGGGTGAGGATGAGCGGGAAGGCGTCCTCGCGCTCGGAGCGGGCATGGACGAAGTGGACGTTCTGCCCGTCGATCCCGGTGGTGAACTGGGGGTGCGCGTTGAGGCGCTCTTCCCATGCGCGCCAGTCGTAACCGTCCCGCCAGTACTCGACGAGGTGCTTGACCCGCTCGGTGCTGACGCCGTAGGGGCCGGGGATCTGGTCGGCGTAGCGGACCCGCGCGAGGCGCTCCTGGAGGTCCTTCAGGTCGGCGTCGGCGATGTCGACGGTGAACCGTTCGATGCGGTGCTCGTTGCTCATGGCTCTTACGATGCCGCAGGTCAGGGGTCGGAACAAGGGCGAATCGCAGGACGCGCGTGTTGCCTCGCAACACGATCTAGACGGTCCAGCCCGCGCCGCGGCTGTGCTCGGCGGCGACGTCGGCGAACGCCTGCACGAGGGGGTTGCGGGAGGAGCGGGGCCACACCAGGCGCACCGGCATCGGCGGCAGGCCGATGAGCGGGAGGACGACGACGCCGGGCCGGTGGTAGGAGTCCAGGAGCGACATGAACGTGAGGTGCGCGAGCTGCTGCTCGGCGACGAGGCGGAGCACGTCCTCGATGTACTCGGCGGTGACGCGGCGCAGCCGGATCTCGCGCCCGGCGGGCGTGGTCTGCGGGGTCCAGGCGGCGCCGTACCACTGCGGCAGTTGGGGGTAGACGACCTCGTGGTCGGCGAGGTCCTCGATGTCGACGACGGCGCGTTCGGCGAGCGGGTGGTCGACGCCGAGCATGACGGCGCGGCGCACGCGCTGGACGACGGGGCCGATCGCGAGGTCGGGCTCGGGCGAGTCCTCGACGGGCATCCAGGTGGCGAACACGTCAACCTGCCAGGTGGGCCGGTCGCCTTCGAGCCAGCGGAAGAGGTCGGTGGTCGGGGCGGCGTACTGGACGACGCGCGCCTGCGGGTAGGCGTGCTCGAAGGCCTGCACCAGGGCCTGCGGGACCTTCTCGGGCAGGGTGGTCGCGAAGCCGACGCGGATGACCTTCCCGGCGGGGTCGGCGGCGTCGCGGACTTCGGCGAGCGCCCGTTCGATCCGCACGTACGCGGCGCGGAACTCGGCGAACAGGTGCTCGCCGGCGCGGGTGAGGCGCACGGTGCGGCTGGTGCGCTCGAACAGGGCGGCCCCGGCGCGGCGTTCGAGGGTGCGGATGAGGGCGCTGACCCTGGAGGTGGACAGGGCGAGGCGCTCGGCGGCGCGACCGAAATGCAGCTCCTCGGCGACCGTCAGGAACGCTTCGATCTCTCGCATCTCAAGGTTCACGCCGACAGTGTGCCCGCGCCCGGACCGGTCCGCGCGCTTCCCGAACACAACCGAACGCCGCCGGATCAGCGGCGGCGTTCGGGTTCGGCGGCGGGGTCAGAGGCGCGAGAGGGCGTCCTCCACGGCGCGGTGGAACGTCGGGTAGGCGTAGATCATCCGGCGCAGGCTGGAGATCGGGATCCGCTCGTGGACTGCGAGCGTGAGCATCGAGAGGACTTCGCCGCCGGTGGGGCCCGCGGAGGTGGCGCCCACGAGGATGCCGCGCCCCGAGTCGGCGACGAGCTTGATGAAGCCCTCGTTGCCGGTCTTGTGGATCCAGCCGCGCGAGGAGTTCGGGATCTCGGAGATCGAGGTCGCGACGGCGAGGCCCTGGTCGCGGGCCTGCTGCTCGGTGACGCCGACGGCGCCGACCTCGGGGTCGGTGAAGGTCACGCGCGGCACGGCGTGGTACTCGGCGCCCGCGTTCTCGTTGCCGAGGACGTGGTCGGTGACGATCTTCGCCTGGTACATCGACATGTGCGTGAACGCGCCGCGGCCGACGATGTCGCCGATCGCGTAGACGCCGTCGGTCAGGCGCAGGTGCTCGTCGGCGTCGAGGGAGCGGCCGCTCGCGTCCACGCCGACGGCCTCCAGGCCGAGGCCCCGGATGTTCGGGCGGCGGCCGGTGGCGACCAGGAGGCGGTCGGCCTCAACGGTCACGGTGCCCGCGGTGACGGCGAAGCGGTCCCCGTCGTGGGCGACGGACCCGACGGCCGCGCCGGTGTGGACGGCGATGCCCTCCTCGCGGAAGACCTTCGCGACGAGTTCGCCGGACTCGGGCTCTTCGAGCGCGAGGAGGCGCTCGGCGGCCTCGAACACGGTGACCTTGGTGCCGAAGCGCGAGAACGCCTGGGCCAGTTCGGCACCGATCGCGCCGCCGCCGAGGACGATCAGCGACTCGGGGGCCTCGGTCGCGGCTACGGCGTCGCGGTTCGTCCAGTAGGGGGTGTCGGCGAGGCCGGGGATCGGGGGGACGGCCGGTTCGGTGCCGGAGTTGAGGATGATCGCCTTCGCGACCGCGAACTCCTGCTCACCGACACGGATCGCGCCGGGGCCGGTGATGACGGCCTCGCCGCGGACGAGGCGCCCGCCGGCGTCGGTGAAGCGGTCGGCGGCGACCTGGTCGTTCCAGTCGTCGGTGGCCTCGCCGCGGATGCGCTGCGCGACGGTCGCGAAGTCGGGGGCGACGTCGGCGGTCCCGCCGAGGGCGGGCACGCGGCGGGCCTCGGCGATCGCGTCGGAGGCGCGGACGATCATCTTCGTGGGGATGCACCCGTAGTAGGGGCATTCGCCGCCGACGAGGCGGCGCTCGACGCCGACGACGGCGAGTCCGGCGCGGGCGAGCTCGGCCGCGGCCGACTCGCCTCCGGGGCCCATGCCCACCACGACGACGTCCACTTGCTCCGGCATGTCCGACCCCTCTCGCCCGTGTTCGGCGCCAACGATACCGCCGAAGCGGGGCGCGGGGGCCGCGGTCGCACCGAGCGGATCCGCGCGGGGAAACCGGTGTCGTCGAGAAGGTTCGGATGTCGTACAGGTCGGGTATTGTCGCGTGAGCGCCCGGGGCCCGATCCCGGGCGCAGGCCCGGTCGGCCGGGGTGAGGTGCGCTCGACGGCCGCGGTCCCGCGCAGTCCGAGCACCCGGAGGGGCCCGATGATCGAGTTCCGCAACGTCACCAAGCGATTCCCTGACGGGACGGTGGCCGTCGACTCGTTCGACCTGGTCATCCCCTCGCGCAAGACCACCGTGTTCGTCGGGTCGTCGGGTTGCGGCAAGACCACGCTGCTGCGCATGATCAACCGGATGGTCGAGCCGACCTCCGGCACCGTCGAGATCGACGGCGAGGACGTCGCCGCCAAGCAGGCGGTCGCGCTGCGGCGCAGCATCGGCTACGTCATGCAGAACAGCGGCCTCATGCCGCACTTCACGGTCGCCGAGAACATCGCCACCGTCCCGCGCCTCAACGGCGAGACCCGAAGGGCCGCAAAGGCGCGGGCACTGGAGCTCATGGACGTCGTCGGGCTCGACGCGTCGATGGCTGACCGGTACCCCAGCCAGCTCTCCGGCGGGCAGCAGCAGCGCGTGGGCGTCGCCCGCGGGCTCGCCTCCGACCCGAACATCCTGCTCATGGACGAGCCGTTCGGGGCCGTCGACCCGATCGTGCGCGCCGAGCTCCAGACCGAGCTGATCCGGTTGCAGCGCGACCTCGACAAGACCGTGGTGTTCGTGACCCACGATATCGACGAGGCGTTCCTCCTCGGCGACCAGGTCGCGATCCTCGCCGCGGGCGCGCAGCGGCTCCAGACCGGCAGCCCCAGCGAGATCACCGAGAACCCCGCCGACGACTTCGTGGCGGCGTTCATCGGCGCCGAGCGCGGCAAGCGCGCGCTGCGCGTCAAGCAGACGCCGCACGGCCCGGTCCTGGTCGACGCGGAGGGCCGCACGCAGGGCGTCCTCGTGGAAGACGGGGCCTGAGCATGGAGTGGGTGTCCGCGAACCTCGACCTGATCGGGACCCTGGCGCTCGACCACCTGCGGCAGAGCGTCATCGCGATCGTCGCCGGGTTCCTGCTGTCGCTGCCGCTGGGCTGGGTCGCGTGGCGGTACCGGCTCCTGCGCGGCTGGGTCATCACCGTGACCGGGCTGCTGTACACGATCCCGTCGCTCGCGCTGCTCATGATCCTGCCGGTGGTCGCGGGCTATCCGGCCACCAGCGAGACGAACCTGGTGATCGCCTTGACGATCTACGCGATCGCGATCATGGTCCGCGCCGTCACCGACGGCCTCGACTCGGTCGACCCGGCGGTGCGCCGGTCCGCGACCGCGGTCGGGTACGGGGACGGGCGCCGGTTCTGGGCCGTGGACCTGCCGCTGGCCGGGCCGGTGATCCTCGCGGGCCTGCGGGTGACCGCAGTCAGCACGATCTCGCTGGCGACCGTGGGCATCCTCGTGGGCGTCACGAACCTCGGCTACCTGTTCACCAACGGCCTCCAGCGGCGGATCATCCCCGAGGTGCTGGCCGGGATCGTCGCGGTCGCGGTGATCGCGCTCCTGGTCGACCTGCTGCTCATGCTTGCCGGGCGCCGGCTCATGCCGTGGGTCCACAGCAGGGTCCCCGCCCGCCGGTCCTCTGTGGAGGCCGCGGCGTGAACCTCCTCTCCGACGCGTTCGCGTGGCTCTTCGCGCCCGAGCAGTGGACCGGGCCGAACGCGCTCCAGCACCTGCTCGCGCAGCAGCTGTACTTCACCGCGATCGCGGTGGCGATCGCCGCGGTCATCGCGGTGCCGCTGGGCTGGGCGATCGGCCACACCGGCAAGGGCCGGGAGGTCGCCGTCGCGTTCTCCGGCGCCGCCCGCGCCGTCCCGTCGTTCGGCCTGCTGGTCCTGCTCGTGCTCCTGTTCGGGGTGCTGCACAAGCCCGAGGCCGCCACCGTCACGTTCGTGATCCTCGCGATCCCCTCGCTGCTGGCGGGCGCGTACGCGGGGTTCGAGGCGATCGACCGGCGCGTCATCGACGCCGCGCGGGCCGTGGGGATGACCGAGGCGCAGATCCTGTGGCGCGTGGAGGTCCCGCTCGGGCTGCCGCTGCTCGTCGGCGGGTTCCGCTCCGCGGTGCTCCAGGTCGTCGCCACGGTGACCATCGCCGCGTACGTCAACCTCGGCGGGCTCGGCCTGCCGATCATCACCGGCCTGAGCCTGCGCCGCTACGAGGTCGTCCTGGGCGGCGCGGTCCTGGTCGCCGTCCTCGCGCTCGTCCTCGACGCGCTGCTGTCGCTCGCGCAGCGCGCGGCCGTGCCGCACGGCGTGCGCGCCGACCGGGGCCACGCGACCGGGCCGCGCC